>JAOPZG010000015.1 GCA_025964215.1 Conexibacter sp. | reverse complement strand
CTTCGCCCTCTGGGCGATGCCGCTACCAGCCGCCGCGCCAGCGGGCGTCGCCGCCGGCGGACTTCACTGCGGCCTTCTTGGCGTCCTTGCGCTTCTCGAGGCGCCACTGGAGCAGCGAGACGACGAGCACGAAGAGCGGGAAGAAGGCGATGATGATGAACGCGCTGTTCGTCACGGCCTTGTCGCCGACGGCGCCGTAGGAGCCCTCGCCCGAGGCCTGGGCCAGCGCGGACGGCGCGAAGAGGGCCAGCAGCGAGAGGTTGAGCAGCAGGGTGGTGGTCAGGCGGCGCATCGCCAGGGCATCGTATTGAATGCGGCGCCATGGGTGCACTGACACGTGAGCGGCTGGACGACGGCATCGAGCTCCTGCGGCTGGATCGGCCCGCGGTGCGCAACGCGATGGACTCCGCGCTGCTGCTGGAGCTGGGCGACGCGCTGGACGCGCTGGCGGCCGACGCGGAGCTCCGCGTGCTCGTGATCTCGACCACCAACGAGCGCGCGCTGTGCGCGGGCGCGGACGTCGCCGAGGAGCTCGACGCCGCCGGCGGCGTGGCCCGGATGGAGCTCTTCGCCCGCCTCTACACGGCGATCGAGGCGTTCCCGGCGCCGACGATCGCGGTCTGCGTCGGCAACGTCGTCGGCGCGGGCGCCGAGCTCGCGGCCGGCTGCGACCTGCGCGTCGGCGGCGAGAACCTCAAGCTGCTCTTCCCGGGCGCGAAGCTCGGCGTGCCGGTCGGGCCCGCGCGGCTCGTCCCGCTGATCGGCCTCTCGAAGGCGCGCGAGCTGATCTTCACCGGCCGGACCGTCGGGATCGACGAGGCCGAGGCGCTCGGGCTCCTGGCCCGCCGCGCGCCGGCGCAGGAGGCCGAGGCGGCGGCGCTCGCGCTCGCCCGCGAGATCGCCGTCCACCCGGCCGCCGGCCTGCGCAACCTCAAGCAGCTCTTCCGCGAGTACGAGGGCACGGCCGGCCGCGTGGTGCGCGAGAACGCGGCGATCGTCGAGTTCCAGCGCACCGGCGGCGGCCTGCCCTACGGCGGCGTGCGGCGCTAGCCCTGCTTCACGATCCCCTTCAGCCACGGGATCACGGTCTTCAGGTACTGGTTGGTCGCCGGGGCGGCGGTCAGCGGGTCGAGGTGGCTCTCGGTCGCCGACGCGTCGACCAGCTCGTCCTCCTTGGCCGGCGACTGCGACAGCTTGATGAAGGACTTGGCCCCCTTCAGCACGCCGCCCTTGGTCAGCGACGTCTGGACCGCGTAGAGCGGCAGGTCGACCTGCTTGGCGTACTTGATGCGCAACCCGAGGTACTTGGCCGTCGAGTTCTCGGTCAGCGGCGAGGCCGCGTCGACGTCGAGGTTCAGCCGCGAGGGGTAGAACCACTCGACCGCGTTGCCCGGCTCCTGGCCGAAGGTCTCCGCGACGCGCGCGATCGGCGAGACCTCGCCGTCGACCCAGTCGCCGTTCGGGCCCAGCTCGCCCGCCCGGACCTGGATCAGGCCGAGCGCCTTGGGCGAGGTCGTCGCGTCGAAGGCGTAGCCGAACTGGCCGCGGTTGGTCGCGGGGATCGGCGGCTTGAACGCGGCCGGCAGCAGCGAGAAGGACTGGCCGACCGACGGGCCGAGCGGGTCCTTGATCGCCAGCACGGCGGCGGACTCGGCGAGGATCCCGGTCACCCACGGCAGGCCGAGGCCGAGGAGGTCCAGGAACGGCTGCTTCCTGATCGCCGCTAGGCGCTTCTTGGCGTCGGCGAGGTTCTTGGTGGTGTCGAAGCTCCCGCGCAGGCCGCCGTCGATCAGCACGAGGCCGTCGACGTCCTTGTAGCCGGGCTTGCCGTCGAAGTCCCAGGACGCGTAGGCGACCGCGACCGACGCGCCGAGCGAGTGGCCGCCGAGCAGCACGCGCCGCCCGCCCGCGTGCGCCTTGGAGATCACGCGCTTGACGTCCTCGAGCTGGACGCGCAGGCCCCAGTCGGCGGCGAAGCCGAGCTTGGTGGCATCCGGCGGCTGGTAGTGCGGGGTGATCGACGGGTCCGCGATCCAGCCCGCGTAGTAGTCGAACATCGCCTTGGGCGTGACCGAGCCGGCCAGTGCCTGCTCGAAGACGCTCGTGTCCTCCAGCTGCTGGGAGCGGCGGTCGACCGCCCAGACCGCGATCCCCGGGACGTCCTTGACGATCTCCCGCGCGGTCAGCGTGAAGTCGCCGCGGCCGCCGTTGGTCCCCGGGACCAGGACGAGGACCGTCTTGGCCTTGGCCGAGCCGAACTTCGTGACGTCGAGCTTGTCGAACTTGCGCGGACCGGGCGCCTTGGTCCAGCCGGTGATGGTGGTCTGGGTCTCGGCCGCGGAGGCCGTGGAGACAGCGGTGAGCGCCGCGGCGGCCAGCGCCGCGGCGAGCAGGATGCGTGGGGACATCGCGCATACCTACCATGGAGACGTGGCCGTCGCTATCGCATCCGACCTCTCCAAGGACATGGCAGGGGTCCCGCTCATGTCGGGCGTCTCCTTCAAGCTGGAGCGCCGCGACCGGCTGACCATCGCCGGGCGCAACGGGGCCGGCAAGACGACGCTGCTGCGGATGCTCTCCGGCGAGACCGGGATCGACGGCGGCGAGCTGGTCTTCCAGAAGGGCGTCCGCGTCGCGCTGCACGACCAGCGCCCGCCGCGCGACCGCGACATCACGCTGCGCGACTACGTGCTCTCGGCCTGCAAGGAGCAGCTCCAGCTCGAGGAGGAGCTGCTCTCGCTGGAGCTCGCGATGGCCGACGGCGACGAGTCGGTCATGAACCGCTACGCCGACGTCTACGCGCGCTTCGAGTCCGCCGGCGGCTACGGCTGGCGCGAGCGGGCCAACACCTACCTGCACGGGCTCGGCTTCGACGACGACGCTCTCGACCGCAAGCTCGACACCTTCTCCGGCGGCCAGCTCACCCGCGCCTCGCTGGCGCGCGCGCTCGCCGTCGAGGCCGACCTGCTGCTGCTGGACGAGCCGACCAACCACCTCGACATCGAGTCGCTGGAGTGGCTGGAGCAGACGCTCGTCACGCTCGACTGCGCGATCGTCCTGGTCGCGCACGACCGCTGGTTCCTGGAGGCCGTCGGCACGGCGGTCCTCGAGCTGGAGGCCGGGCGCTCGCGCTTCTTCAAGGGCACGTGGCACGCGTGGCGCCGCGAGCAGGCCGCGCGCGAGCTGGCGCTCGGCCGGGCGATCGAGAAGCAGCAGGCCGAGATCGCGCGGATGGAGGGCTTCATCGAGCGCTTCCGCGCGAAGGCCTCCAAGGCCAAGCAGGCGCAGTCGCGGGTCAAGGCCCTGGACAAGGTCGAGCGCATCACGCGCGACCCGCGCGACAACCGCGAGCTCGGCTTCCAGTTCGCCAAGCCGGAGCGCACGGGCCGCGTGATCTTCGAGCTGGAGGACGGGCGGCTGGCGGTCGGCGAGGAGCCCAAGCGCAAGCTGCTGCTCGAGGACGCGCAGCTGTGGCTGGAGCGCGGCGAGCACGTCTCGCTGGTCGGGCCGAACGGCACCGGCAAGACGACGCTGATCGAGGCGCTGGCCGGCAAGCGGCCGCTCGACGACGGCAAGCTGCGCACCGGCCACAACCTCAAGGTGGGGTACTTGAGCCAGCACGACTCCGAGCTCGAGGGGCTGGGCAGCGCGCGGACCGTGGTCGAGGCGGCGGGCAAGCGGACCGGCCTGAACCCGGGCCAGACGCGGGCGCTGCTGGGGCGCTTCCTGTTCAGCGGCGACGAGGCGGAGAAGCCGCTCGACGGCCTGAGCGGCGGCGAGCGCAAGCGGCTCGCGCTGGCGATCCTGCTCTCGCAGGGCGCCAACGTCCTGATCCTGGACGAGCCGACCAACCACCTGGACTTGGAATCCCGCGAGGCGCTGGAGGATGCGCTGAAGGGCTTCGAGGGCGCGCTGCTGCTGGTCACGCACGACCGCGCGCTGCTGGAGGCCGTCGGCTCCCGGACGGTCGCGCTGGAGCACCAGCGGCTGCGGACCTATCAGGGCGGCTGGGTCGAGTACGCGCGGATCCGCGACGAGCGGCGCGCGCTGGGCGAGGACCCGATGGGGCCGCTGCCGGCGGCGGCGAAGGCGAAGGCGGCGCCGAAGGTGGCGAAGCCGGCCGCGCCCGCGGTCGCTGCGAAGGCGGCGAACGGCAACGGGAACGGCGCCGCTCCCAAGCCCTCCAAGAACGCGACTCGCCAGACCACCAAGCTCGAGCAGACGGTGGAGCAGGCCGAGGCGGCGCTCGCCGCGCTCGAGGTCGAGCTCGCGGCGCCGGAGTCCTGGGCGACGCAGTACGAGTCGGCGAAGTCCACCGCACGCCACACCGCGGCCAAGCGCGCGGTCGAGGACGCGTACGCGGCCCTCGAGGAGCACCTCGAGAAGACGGGCGCGTAGGCTCCGGCCATGGCCGGGGACTTCGATCTTCTGGCGTCGGCGCTCCACGCCGACGCCCGCGACGTCGACGTGTTCTTCGACGTCCTGGTGGGCAAGCTCGGTCAGGTGCTCCCCGAGCAGGTCGAGATCGAGCGTGGCGGGTTCCTGGGCCGTGGCGACGCCAAGGCGGTGAGCGTCGCGCTCGGCGACCGCGTCTACGAGGCCGAGCGCGACCGCAAGCGCGTGGCCTGCCGGCGGCGCACCGTCGTGCGCGGCATCGCGCTCAAGAGCGAGGAGCTCGACCTCGACGCGTGGATCGACGCGCTCTCGGCCGACCTCGTCGACGAGGCCGCGCGCAGCGAGCGCGCCCGGATCGCCCTGGAAGGCCTGCTCTCCGGATGACCTCGCGGCTGGGCTTCACCTCGGGGCTCGGCATCGCGGAGGGGCTCGCCGTCGAGCACGCGGGCCTGCGCCCGCTCAAGCAGGTGATGGGCGTCTCCTACTACCAGGTCGGCTGGCAGCGGATGCCGTGGACCGGGAGCCGGACGGGCTGGTTCGGCGCCACCCGCGAGGGGGAGACGCAGGAGCTGGTCAACCAGACCGAGGCGTGGAACGAGGCGCGCGACCAGGCGATCATGCGGCTGCGCCACGAGGCGCGGATGGCGGGCGCCGACGCGGTCGTCGGCGTCGAGCTCAAGCGCAGCTTCCGCGACTGGGCGACCAACCTGGTGGAGTTCGTCGCGACCGGCACCGCGGTGCGCTCCGAGCGCTACGACCTCGGCCACGACACGCTGCTCTGCAACCTCTCCGGCCAGGATGTCGCGAAGCTCATCGCGCACGGCTTCTGGCCGGTCGGGATCGTCGGCGGCTCGACCGTCGCCTACGTCGTGACCGGCTACCAGCAGACGCGCCGCGCCGGTGGGCTCTTCTCCTCGATGAGCAACCAGGAGCTTCCGGACTACACGCAGGGCATCTACGACGCCCGCGCGCTGGCGATGGAGCGGCTGACCCGGACCGCCCACGAGCTGCACGCGCACGGGGTGGTCGGCGTCAGCGTCGACCGCTCGATGCAGGACTACGAGCGCGAGGTCAACAACGTGACCTACCGCGACATGATCATCACCATGCACATCCTCGGCACCGCGATCGTCGAGGCGCAGGACGGTCCCCCTGCGCCCGAGAAGTACATCGCCTTGCCCCTGAGCTGAAGGAGCCGCACCGAGGGCCGACGACGAGCGCGGGCAGCAGCAGCAGGAGGAGTACGACCCCACGAGCGTCGCGGGGATCCCCGAGGCCGGCCGCGAGCGGCTGGCGCGGATGCGCGACAAGAGCCTGTTCACGAGCGACCTGTCGGTCAACGAGTTCCTGCTCGTGCGCGCCGCGGGCTTCGAGCCGCTGGGGCTCGTCGTCGGCTCCTCGATCTACCACATCGGCTTCCAGGCGGGCGCGTGGAGCCGCAACCAGGAGATGGACGTCCTGACGCAGGCGATGTACCACGCCCGCGAGCTCGCGATGACGCGGATGGAGGAGGAGGCCGAGCAGCTCGGGGCCGACGGGATCGTCGCCGTGCGCCTCGACGTCAGCCGCCGCGAGTGGGGCAACGACCTCGCGGAGTTCGTCGCGATCGGGACCGCCGTGCGCCACCGCGAGGGCGAGCTGCACCGCGCGCCGAGCGGGCGGCCGTTCACGAGCGACCTCAGCGGCCAGGACTTCTACACCTTGCTCTCGGCCGGCTACCGTCCGGTCTCGATGGTGATGGGGACGTGCGTCTACCACGTCGCCCACCAGGGGCTCGGGAGCTGGATGAAGCGCGTCGGGCGCAACACCGAGATGCCGAACTTCACGCAGGCGCTCTACGACGCCCGCGAGCTGGCGATGGAGCGGATGCAGGC
This sequence comes from Conexibacter sp., assembly GCA_025964215.1. GTDB lineage: Bacteria > Actinomycetota > Thermoleophilia > Solirubrobacterales > Solirubrobacteraceae > Baekduia. The sequence continues at coordinate 1,120 of JAOPZG010000015.1, read as the reverse complement.
CGAGGCCGAGGCGGCGGAGGCCGAGGGGATCGTCGGCGTGCAGCTCGTCGAGGGCAACCACGGGTGGAGCTCGCACGTCCTCGAGTACTTCGCCGTCGGGACCGCGGTGATCCCGACCTCCGAGAACCACGAGATCCCGGCGCCGTCGCTGGTGCTGAACCTCAACGACACGCGGCAGAGCGGGTTCCGCGGGTTCTAGCTCCGGGCCCGGACGTTCACGGGCCGTTCACGTCTGCGTCACTGAGCGGTCACAGGCGCTGCGGTTCTCGAGGGCATCATGATGCTCGTGACGACCTCGCTCGGCACCCGCCTCGGCCTCAACGTCCATCGCGATCAGTGGCCCACGGCCCCGCTCCTCGACTCGTATGGGTCGTCGGGGTTCTCGTGGGTGCAGGTCCACACCCCGCCGCGCCCCATGCTCGCCGACGGCGCCCGCAGCCGCAGCCACGCACGTGCGTTGCGCGCCGCGATCGCGCCGCACGGCTTGCGGCTCCTCCTCCACGGTCCCGACGACCTCAGCGCCGGGACCATCGAGCACGACCGGGCCTTCGACGGGTTGATGGACTACGCGGCGGAGGCGGGTGCGGAGCTGGTCGTCTACCACGGCTTGGCGTTCCCGGTGGGGGACGGCGCGCAGGAGCGCGCCGCCGCCGAGGAGCGCTCGCTGCAGCGCTTCGCCGCGCGCGCCGAGGCGCTCGGGCTGGTGGTGGCCATCGAGAACCTCGCGCCGGTCTACCCGACGCCCGCGCCGCCGCGGATCTGCCACGACCCGCTCGCCGTGCGCGACCTCGTCCGCCGCCTCGCCTCGCCGGCGATGGGCATGCTGCTCGACGTCGGCCACGCGCACCTGAGCGCGAGCCTGCAGGGCGACAGCGCGGAGCGCACGGTCCGCGCCGTCCTCGACGACGTCGTCCTCTTCCACGTGCACGACAACCTTGGCGCCCGGCGCCACGACCTCGGGGCTCCCGGGGTCGACCCGCTCAAGCTGGACCTGCACCTCCCGCCGGGTGCGGGGTGCGTCCCGTGGGATCGGCTGGGGCCGCTGCTCGCGGCGCACGAGGCGCCGCTGATGCTCGAGATCGAGCGCTCGCACGGCGCGGCGCCGGCGGCGCTGGCGGCG
>JAOPZG010000013.1 GCA_025964215.1 Conexibacter sp. | reverse complement strand
GAGCCGGCGCCGCCGATCCCGAGGATCTTGGCCAGCGTGATGAGCGGGCCGCTCGCGGGCGCCAGGCTGTTGAGCTGCTTCTCGATGCCGCGCAGCGCCGTCTTGTAGTCGCGGCAGCCGGCGCACTCGCGCAGGTGCTTGCGCGACCGGCCGCTGGCGCGGACGCCGCGGTCGAAGGCCGCGACGAGGTCGTTTCGGATCTCCACGCACGCGGTGTCGCGGGCCTCGATGGCCTCCACGAGCCCCACGCGGGCGCGGACCAGCAGGGACTTGACCGCCGGGACCGTGACGTCGAGCGCGGCGGCGAGGTCCTGGTAGGAGAGCCCCTCCATCTCCCGCATGAGCAGCGCTGAGCGCTGCTGCTCGGGCAGCCGCCGGACGTCCTCGACGAGCTGGCGCAGGTCCTCGCGCCGCTCGGCCTCGGCCATCGGATCGGACTGGACGCCGCGGTTGAGCTCGTAGATGTCCTCGACGGCGGGCGCCGGACGGCGGATCTGGTCGATGCAGCGGTTGTGCGCCACGCGGTAGAGCCACGCGCGCAGCGCGACGGGCCGCGCGTCGGCCCGCAGGGCGTGGTAGGCCCGCAGGAACACGTCCTGCAGGACGTCCTCCGCATCGGATCGCGAACCGCTGAGCATCTGCCGCGCGTACGCGAAGAGGCGCTGGCGGTAGCGGTCGTGGATGATCCCGAACGCCTCGTCGTGCCCGGCGCGGAAGAGCGCCACGAGCTGGTCGTCGGTCCGCAGCCGCAGCAACGGACCGGCGAGCGAGACCCGGCCGAGGCCGACGGGATGGGGTAGCGCTGAAGCTTCCACAGTAGTCCTCCGCCGACTCTAACGGTGCCCGCAGCGGAAGGTTGCGGGATCTCAGGAAAAGTTCACGAATCGTCCAGGGCGGTCGCCGGTCTAGTCTTCGCGCCCTTATGACCAACGTCGTCATCACCTCCGCCGCGCGCACCGCGATCGGCTCCTACGGCAAGTCGCTCGCGGGCGTGGCGCCGAGCGATCTGGGCGCGACGGCCGCGAAGGCCGCGATCGAGCGCTCGGGCATCACGCCCGAGCAGGTCGAGCACGTCGTCTTCGGCAACGTCATCCACACCGAGACGGGCGACGCCTACATGGCGCGCGTCGTCGGGATGAAGGCCGGGATCCCGAAGGAGACGCCGGCCTACACCGTCAACCGCCTCTGCGGCACCGGCGTCCAGGCGCTGGTGAGCGCCTGCCAGGCGATCCAGACCGGCGAGGCCGACGTCACGCTCGCCGGCGGCGCCGAGTCGATGAGCCGCGCGCCGATGTGGCTCTCGGAGGCCCGCTGGGGCTCGAAGATGGGCCCGGCGCCGATCATCGACCCCGTCCAGGGCGCGCTGACCGACCCGTTCCACGACATCAAGATGGGCGTCACGGCCGAGAACCTCGCCGAGCGCATGGGCATCTCGCGCGAGGAGCAGGACGCGTTCGCGGTCGAGTCGCACCGGCGCGCGAGCACGGCGCAGGCCGAGGGCCGCTTCGACGACGAGGTCGTCCCGGTCTCCGTAAAGGTCAAGCGCGAGCTCGTCGACTTCCTCAAGGACGAGCACATCCGCCACGGCGTCGACGCGGCGGGCATGGCGAAGCTGCCGACGATCTTCAAGAAGGACGGCGGCACGGTCACGGCCGGCAACGCCTCCGGGATGAACGACGCCGGCGCCGCGCTCGTGCTGATGAGCGCCGAGAAGGCCGCGGAGCTCGGCGCGCCGGTCCGCGCGCGGGTGCTCTCGTACGCTTCGTGCGGCGTGGACCCGGCGATCATGGGCATCGGCCCGGTCCCGGCCGTCCGCAAGGCGCTCGACAAGGCGGGCGTCTCGCTCGACCAGATCGGCGTCATCGAGCTCAACGAGGCGTTCGCCGCCCAGGCGCTCGCGGTCATCAAGGACCTCGACCTCGATCCCGCGAAGGTGAACCCCAACGGCGGCGCGATCGCCCTCGGGCACCCGATCGCCGCGACGGGCGCGGCGATCACCGCCAAGTGCCTCTCGGAGATGGACCGCGGCGACCACGAGCTCGGCCTCGTGACGCTGTGCATCGGCGGCGGCCAGGGCATCGCCCTGCTGCTGGGCCGCGAGTAGCCGGCCGCCGGAACACGCCGGGCCGCGGAGGACAGGTACCCTCCGCGGTCCATGGCGCACTTCGAGTCCGACGCCGAGGTCTACGACCAGCTCGGCGGCATCCTGAACAACCTGGTGTACAACAGCGCTCGCCGCGAGCAGCTGCGCCAGGCCGACGCGGTGGTGCAGTTCGCCTTCCGCCAGCCGGATGCGACGGTCACGCTCGACGTCCGGGCCAACAAGCCGGCTCGGATCGACCTCGGCGAGACGAAGCTCCGCGCCGACGTGGTGCTGGCGATGGACGCCGACACCGGCCGCGCGCTGCTGACCGGCGAGCTGAGCGCCACGCTCGCGCTCGCGCGGGGAGACGTGCGGACGAAGGGCCCGGTCGCGAAGGTCCTGCGGGTCGTGCCGGCGACGGTCGGCGCGAGCGAGGTCGAGGCGGACCTGGAGCCGGAGCCCGACGTCGTGGCG
>JAOPZG010000001.1 GCA_025964215.1 Conexibacter sp. | reverse complement strand
GCGGACGCCTGAGCGACGTCGCCCGCCCGACGGGCTAGGCTTGCCGACTTTCTGATGCCCAACGACGTCCTCACGGCCGCCATCGACGTGCTCGCCACGCGCCGCGACCTGACCCAGGAGCAGGCGGGCGGCGTCCTGGCCGAGATCATGGCCGGCAACGGCAGCGACACGCAGATCGCCGCGTTCCTGATCGCGCTGCGCACGAAGGGGGAGAGCGTCGAGGAGATCGCCGGCCTCGCCTCCACGATGCGCGCGATGGCGACGCCGGTCCCGACGCGGCGCCACGACCTGCTCGACACCGCCGGCACCGGCGGCGGGCGCCGAACCTTCAACGTCTCGACGACCGCCGCGCTCGTCGCCGCGGGCGCGGGCTGCGCCGTCGCCAAGCACGGCAACCGCTCCGCGACGGGGCTGAGCGGCTCGGCCGACGTGCTCGAGGCGCTCGGCGCGCGGATCGACCTCAAGCCCGACGCCGTCGGCCGCTGCATCGACGAGGTCGGCTTCGGCTTCATGTTCGCGCCGTCCCACCACGCGGCCACGCGCTTCGTGATCCCGGCCCGCGCCGAGCTCGCCGTGCGCACGATCTTCAACTTCCTCGGGCCGCTCACCAACCCGGCGGGCGCGCGCCGCCAGCTCGTCGGGGTCTCGGACCCCGCGTACCTCGAGGTGCTCGCCGGCGCCCTCTCGCGCCTGGGCTGCGACCGCGCGTTGGTAGTCTCGTCCGCGGATGGCCTGGACGAGATGAGCACGTCCGCCCCCACGCACGTCGTGGAGGTCAACGGCGACGAGCTGCGCCGCTACGACGTGGCTCCGGCCGACGTGGGCCTCGCCGAGGCGCCGACGAGCGCGATCTCGGGCGGGGACCCGGCGGCCAACGCGGCGACGGCGCACGCGATCTTCGCCGGCGCCGAGGGCCCCGACGCGGATCTCGTCCTGCTCAACTCGGGCGCGGCGATCTACGCTGCGGGTCGGGCGGAGGACCTGAAGTCCGGCGTGGAGCTCGCGCGGGAGACCATCGCGTCGGGCGCGGCCGCCGCCTCGCTCGAGCAGTACGTCCGGATCAGCGGAGAACTGGCACCGAAGGCAGCATGAGCAACGTCCTGGAGCGCATCGTCGAGGTCACGAGAGACGAAGTCCGCCGCCGCCGCAAGGAGGTGCCGCTGGCGCTGCTCGAGTCCCGGCTCGCGCCGCATCGCGAGGGCCGCCCGTTCTCGGAGGCGCTCGTGCGCCCCGGCGTCTCGATCATCGCCGAGCACAAGCGGCGCTCGCCGTCGGCGGGGGAGATCCGCGCCGGCGCGACCGTCACCGAGATCGCGCAGGCCTACGAGCGCGGCGGCGCCGCGGCGATCTCGATCCTGACCGAGGGCCCGCACTTCGGCGGCACGCTCGCCGACCTCGAGGAGGCGCGCGCGGCGACCGGCCTGCCGATCCTGCGCAAGGACTTCATGGTCGACGCCTACCAGGTCTACGAGGCCGCGGTGGCGGGGGCCGACGCGATCCTGCTGATCGTCGCCGCGCTCGAGCCCGAGGAGCTGGCGGCGCTGCACCACGAGGCGCTCGACCTCGACCTCGACGTGCTCGTCGAGGTCCACGACGAGCCCGAGCTGAACATCGCGCTCGAGGTCATCGACGCCGACGTCATCGGCATCAACAACCGCAACCTCACGGACTTCACCGTGGACGTCGAGCGCACGTACGAGCTGCTCAGCGACGTGCCGGCCGGCAAGACGGTCGTCTCGGAGTCCGGCTTCCACACCCGCGCGCAGATCGAGGAGCTCGAGCGCGTCGGCATCGACGCGGTGCTGATCGGCGAGACGCTGATGCGCGCGCCCGAGCCCGAGCTCGCGCTGCGCGACCTCGCCGGACACGGCGCCAGCTCCGACGACCAGCTCTAGGCCACGCTTTAGCAACATTTAGATCGACTTCAGGGCCGCTTCAGCGATCCTGAGGACCCTGAGTGACGACATGAGCCAGCCCCCCTCCACCTCGAAGACGATCGTCCTGCCCCTGCTGGTCGCCGCGCTGCTCGGCGGCGGCGTCGCGGCGGGCGTCACCGCCGTGATCGTCGACGGCAACGCGGGGGACACGCACACGACGACGGTCATCCGCCAGTCGGCGATCGCCGCGCAGGGGGCCAACGGCAACCGCGCCAACGCGGCCGAGGGGCTGACCGCGGCCGACATCTACCAGCGCTACGCGCCCGGCGTGGTCTTCGTCCACTCCGAGATCATCGAGCAGACCAACAACCCGTTCGACCCGTTCGGCGGGGCGCAGAAGAGCGAGTCCACCGGCTCCGGCTTCGTCATCGACGCCACCGGCGACATCCTCACCAACAACCACGTGATCGACGGCGCGACGCCGGACTCGATCACCGTGCAGTTCGCCGACAAGAAGACGCTCAAGGCGACGGTCGTCGGCAAGGACCCGTCGACCGACCTCGCGCTGCTGAAGGTCGACCCCGAGGGCCTCGACCTCAAGGCGCTGCCGCTCGGCTCCTCCAAGGACGTGCACGTCGGCGACCCGACGATCGCGATCGGCAACCCCTTCGGCCTGGACCGCACGCTGACGACCGGCGTCGTCTCCGCGCTGCAGCGCCAGATCCAGGCGCCCAACGGCTTCGCGATCAAGGACGTCATCCAGACCGACGCCGCGATCAACCCCGGCAACTCGGGCGGCCCGCTGATCGACTCCGCCGGCCGCGTCATCGGCATCAACTCGCAGATCGAGACCGGCGGCGCCGGCCAGGGCAACGTCGGCATCGGCTTCGCGGTCCCGATCGACACCGCCAAGGCGATCCTCGCGAACCTCAAGAAGGGCCAGAGCGTCCAGCGCGCCTACCTCGGCGTGACGTCGCTGACGGTCGACGGGCAGCTCGACGCGCTCAACCTGCCGGTGAACCACGGCGCGCTCGTGCAGACCGTGGAGTCCGGCAGCCCGGCCGACCTCGCGGGGCTGAAGGCCGGCGACGTGCAGGCGACGCTCGCCGGCGGCGCCAGCGGCAGCAGCGACCCCGTGGTGCTCGGCGGCGACATCATCACCAAGGTCGACGGCAAGGCGATCACGTCCTCCGACCAGCTCTCGCAGCTCGTCATGAGCCACAAGCCGGGCGACAAGGTGAAGATCGAGATCATGCGCAAGAAGGTCACCAAGACGGTGACCGTCACGCTGGGCAAGCGCCCGCCGGCGCTCCAGACCGGCTGACGCGGAAGCGGTCGCCCTAAGATGCAGGGCGTGGCCCACCGCGCACCCCGCATCAAGTTCTGTGGCATCACCAGCGTCGCCGACGGGGAGCTCGCGGTCGCCAACGGCGCGTGGGCGATCGGGCTGATCCTCTGGCCGCAGTCCAAGCGCGCGTGCGACCCCGCCGAGGGGATCAAGATCGCAGGAGCGCTACGGCGCAAGGTCGAGGTCTGCGGCGTCTTCGTCAACCAGTCGCTGGACGAGATCGCCGCGTACGCCGACATGCTGCAGCTGAGCATGGTCCAGCTCCACGGCGAGGAGGGCCCGGCGTTCGCGACCGAGGTCCGCCGCCGCACGGGCGCGAAGGTCATCAAGGCGCAGTCGGTCCGGCTGGCCTCCGACATCTTGAAGATCCAGGCCTTCCACGCGATCGACTACCACCTGCTCGACACGTACCGCGAGGGCGAGCGCGGCGGCACGGGAGAGACGTTCGACTGGCGGATGCTCGAGCGGCGCTCGACCGACGTGCCGCTGATCCTCTCCGGCGGGCTGAACGCCGAGAACGTCGCCGAGGCGATCGCCGCGGCCGACCCGTTCGCCGTCGACGTGGCGAGCGGGACCGAGGCCTCGCCCGGCGTCAAGGACCCGAGCAAGATGAAGGCCTTCGCCGACGCCGTGCGCGCGACGGCCGACGAGCCGGAGCCGGCGCCGAGGGTGCACGCGTCGTCGGAGACCCCGGCAGGCCGCCGCAGCCCCGTCCGTCCCGCGTCCGCATGAGCACCGGCCTGGAGATCCGCTTCGGGCCCTACGGCGGCCAGTACGTCCCCGAGACGCTGATGCCCGCGCTGGGCGAGCTCCAGAAGGTGTGGATCGACGCGTGGAGCGACCCGGCGTTCCGGACCGAGCTGCTGGACCTGCAGCGCGACTACGTCGGCCGGCCCTCGCCGCTGTATTTGGCGACGCGGCTGAGCGAGGCGGCCGGTCGCGCGATCTGGCTCAAGCGCGAGGACTTGAACCACACCGGCGCGCACAAGATCAACAACGCGCTCGGCCAGGCCCTGCTGGCCAAGCGCATGGGCAAGCCGCGCGTGGTCGCCGAGACCGGCGCCGGCTCGCACGGCACCGCGACCGCGACGGCCTGCGCGCTGCTCGACCTCGAGTGCGTGGTCTACATGGGCGAGGTCGACGTCGTCCGCCAGAAGCCGAACGTCGAGCGCATGCAGCTGCTCGGCGCGACGGTCGTGCCGGTGGCCGCGGGCTCGCGGACGCTGAAGGAGGCGACCAGCGAGGCGATCCGCGACTGGGTCTCCAACGTCGACACCACGCACTACGTCCTCGGCACCGTCGCGGGCCCCGCGCCCTACCCGGCGATCGTGCGCGAGCTCCAGCGGATCATCGGCGAGGAGGCGCGCGCGCAGCTCCTGGAGCGCGAGGGGCGCCTGCCGGATCGTGTGCTGGCGTGCGTCGGCGGCGGCTCCAACGCCATGGGGATCTTCGCGGCCTTCATCCCGGACGAGTCGGTCGCCTTGGTCGGCGTCGAGGCGGGCGGCGAGGGGCTGGACGGGCGCCACGGGGCGCCGCTGACCTCGGGCGCGCGCGCCGGCGTGCTGCACGGATCCTTCAGCGCGATCATGCAGGACGACGAGGGGCAGATCCTCGAGGCGCACTCGATCTCGGCGGGCCTGGACTACCCCGGCGTGGGACCGGAGCACGCGTGGCTGCGGGACACGGGACGGGCTTCTTATGTCGCGGTGACCGATGACCAGGCCGTCGCGGCGTTCAAGGAGGTCACGCGGCTGGAGGGGATCATCCCGGCGCTCGAGACCTCGCATGCGTTGTGGTATGCGTTGCACGCGCCGAGCGATTCGGAGCTGGACGTGATCTGCCTCAGCGGTCGCGGGGACAAGGACCTGGCGCAGATCATCGAGGGGTACGGGATCGACTGACGCTCGCGGCGCCCAACGCATCTGCGTTGGATCTGCGCCGCGCGGCGTTTCGCCGGCCTCCCGCGGGGTCCGGGTCGTTTCGGGCTCCGATATGGAGCCCAAGCCGACCCAGATCCCCGGACCTCGCGCGCGGAGGTCGTTCGTAGCCGGGTGCTCTCGGCGAGCACCGAACGACGAACCACCTGCCGTTCGGCCCCGAATCGCCCGCCCGCGAGCGCCAGCGGACGACCCCAGGCGCAGCGGACCACGTCTCCGCCTCACTCCCTCGGTGACGACGGACCGCGCCGCGCACCTCGACGACGCCCGCGCTGAGCGCCTATGCGGCCTCGTCCTGAGATTCGATGACAGCCCCATCCGCCGCGCGCCGCAGCGTCGCCAGCGCCACGACCCCCGGCAGCGCCGGCAGCCACACCGAGATCGCGCGATACGCCAGCACTGCGACCAGCGCGATCTCCGCGTTCATGTCGAACGCCGCGCACGCGCCGACCATGCCGCCCTCGACGCCGCCGACCCCGCCCGGCAGCGGCAGCAGGTTCCCCAACATCCCCAACAAGTAGGCCATCGTCAGCTCGGCCACGTCCGGGTGGCCGCCGAACGCCCAGAAGCACGCCCACAGCGTCGCGACGTCGAAGACCCACCAGACGACCGTCCCCAACAGCCCCAGCTCGCGGCGCCGGATCAAGTCGATGGTGAAGTGCGTCCCGTCCGCCAGCGCCTGCGGCGCGGCGAGCAACCGGTGCCGCCAGCGCCCGCCGCCCTGCCCGAGGCGGCGCTGCAGGGCATCGGGCGCCTGGATCGCGATCCCGTACGCGGCGAACAGGAGCGCGCCCAAGACCGCCGGGAAGGCACTCAACAACGGCTCGGCGCCCGCGATCGCGAGCCCCGTCCCGAACAGCACGATCGCCGCCAGGAACACCGCGTAGGTCGCCACGAGATGCGACGAGACCTGCTTCGCCGCACCTCGCGGACCATGGCCCGCGCGCGACAGCGCCCACGTCGTCACCGCGATCCCGCCCGCGCCGCCGGCGGCCAGCAGCCGCGTCGCGGCCGTCGCCGCGAGCGTGATCTGCGACGAGCGGCGAAAGCCGAGCACGACGCCGTCGGCCGCGCTGACCGCCGCGACGTTCCACGCGTAGCCCGCGTAGGAGACGCCCTCCAGCACGATCGCCGCTGCCAGCCACGCGGGCGAGCCGTCGCGGATCCGGTGCCACGTGTCCTCCAGCCCCGCCAGGTGCGGGATCAGCAGGTAGACGATCAGGATCAGGACCGCCGTCGACCCGAACCAGATCAGCGCGCGGCGCCCCGTGGGGCCCGGCATCGGCAACGCATCTCTGACGCGCCGGCGGGCTTCGGTGTCGTCGTCGTGCGCGGCCACGGGCGCAGCGAGCATAGGACGCGGCCTGGTCGTAGGCTTGGACGCACACCATGGACGGACCCCAGCGCATCGCCGACGCCTTCGCCAACGCCAAGGGCCGCGCGGCCCTCATGCCCTACCTGATGGGCGGCTTCCCGACGCTCGGGGACTCCATCCGGATCGGCGAGGCCTACGTCGACGGCGGCGCCGACCTCGTCGAGCTCGGCGTCCCGTTCTCCGACCCGCTCGCCGACGGCCCCGTCATCCACGCGGCGGGCACCGAGGCGCTGCGCAACGGCACGACCGTCGCCGGCGTCCTCACGGTCTGCCACGCGATCGCCCAGCGCGTCCCGGTCGTGATGATGATGTACGCCAACCTCATCTTCGCCAAGGGCCCCGAGGCCTTCGCCCGGTCGCTCGCCGACGCGGGCGCCAGCGGCCTGATCGTCCCCGACATGCCGCTCGAGGAGGGCGAGGAGGTCCTCGCCGCCTGCGACGCCGCCGGCATCGCGCTCGTCCCGCTCGTCGCGCCGACGACGCCCGACGAGCGCCTCGCCCGGATCGGCGCCCGCGCCCGCGGCTTCGTCTACACCGTCTCGGTCACCGGCACGACCGGCGAGCGCACCGCGCTCTCGGACGCCTACGGCTCCGTGATCGCCCGCACCAAGGCCCACACCGACCTGCCCGTCGCGCTCGGCTTCGGGATCGGCGCCCCCGAGCAGGCATCCCAGGCCGCCGACGCCGGCGCCGACGGCGTCATCATCGGCAGCCGCCTCGTCCGCGCCGCGGCCGAGGCGCGGGACCCCGCCGCCGCCGTCCGCGAGCTGGTCAAGGGGTTCTCCGCGGCGCTGGCGAAGCCCGCGCCGAGCTGAGGCCGATGGCCGTCCTGCACGTCACCAACGGCTCGGCCGTGGCGGCCGACCTCCGCACGCTCGGCGAGGTGCTGAGCTGGGACGACGTGCTGCACGAGGGGCCGGTCCCGGCGCTCGACCCCGCGGCGCTCCGCGAGGTCCGCGCGCGCTTCCTCGCCGGCGCGCACCTCACCGACCTCGCCCAGGCCCGCACGCACCTCGCCACCCGCGACGAGCGCCTCGACGCCGTCGACTTCTCCACGCGGATCGTCCTCTGGTTCGAGGACGACCTCTACGACCAGCTCCAGCTGATCCAGGTCCTCGACCGGCTCGCCGGCTCCGCCGAGAGCCGCCGCAGCCGGCCGCTCGGCCCCGTCGACCTGGTCAAGCTCGCCCGCGGCCCGCGCTCCTTCCTGCGCGACCGCCTCGCCGGCGCCCGCCCGCTCGGCGCGGAGGAGCACGAGCTCGCCCGCCGGCTCTGGGCCGCCTTCACCTCGCCGGACCCGCTGCGCGTCGAGGACGC
>JAOPZG010000108.1 GCA_025964215.1 Conexibacter sp. | reverse complement strand
TCTCCGAGCGCGCGGGCGACGGCCGGCTGGGCTAGCGCGTCAGCGCGCGGGGCATGCGGCCGCGTCCTAGGATCGACTCCATGTCCACCCCCTCGCGCGAGATCCGCCTCGCCGCCCGTCCCCACGGCGAGCCCCAGCCCAGCGACTTCGAGCTCGTCGACGTGGAGCTGCCCGATCCCGGCCCCGGGGAGGTGCTCGTGCGCAACAGCTACATGTCGGTCGACCCGTACATGCGCGGGCGCATGAACGACGCCAAGTCCTACGTCCCGCCGTTCCAGCTCGGCCAGCCGCTCGACGGCGGCGCGATCGGCGAGGTCGTCGCGTCGGAGTTCGAGGGCCTCGAGCCCGGCGACGTCGTCCTGCACGGCCTCGGCTGGCGCGAGCACGCGATCGTCCCCGGCGCGCACGCCCGCAAGGTCGACCTCGACGGCCTCTCGCCGTCCGTCTTCCTCGGCGTGCTCGGCATGCCGGGCCTCACCGCCTACGCCGGCCTGCTCGACGTCGGCGAGCTCAAGGACGGCGACGTCGTCTTCGTCTCCGGCGCCGCGGGCGCGGTCGGCAGCCTCGCCGGGCAGATCGCCAAGCTGCGCGGCACCACGGTGATCGGCAGCGCGGGCACGCCCGAGAAGGTCGCGCACCTCGTCGACGACCTCGGCTTCGACGAGGCCTTCAACTACAAGGACGGACCCGTCGCCGAGCAGCTCGCGGCCGCCGCGCCGGACGGCATCGACGTGTACTTCGACAACGTCGGCGGCGAGCACCTCGAGGCGGCGATCCACATCATGAATCGCGACGGCCGGATCGCGATGTGCGGGATGATCTCCAACTACAACGCGACCGAGCCCGTGCCCGGCCCGGACAACCTGATGCAGATCATCGGCAAGCGGCTGAACCTCCGCGGCTTCATCGTCTCCGACCACGGCGCGCGCCTGCGCGACCTCCACGCGGAGGTCGGCCCCGCCGTCCGCGAGGGCCGGATCGAGTTCCGCGAGACCGTCGTCGAGGGCCTCGAGCACGCTCCCCAGGCGTTCATCGACCTGCTGCGCGGCGCGAACGTCGGCAAGATGGTGGTGAAGCTCTAAGCGGTGGCGGGCGCGTCCGCCGCGGGCTCCCGCGGCGGCGTGTCGAGCTCCTCGGCCAAGCGCCGCAGGAGCGGGTCGAGCTCGGGGTGCGCGTCGGGCTCCCAGTCCTCGATCAGCGAGCGCAGGCAGTCGGTGCGCGCCGCGACGAGCTGGTCGCGGACCGCGAGGCCGGCCGGCGAGACCGTGTCATCCGCGACGTAGCCGCGCTCGCGCAGGAGCGCCAGCGCGGCGTCGAAGCGCGCGGGGTCGACGTGCGGTCGCGCGCGGATCGCGTGGAGGTCGTCGGGCACGCCCGGCCCGCCGGCGTGCAGCAGCAGCCAGGCGGCGCTGGGGTCGAGGTCGATCCCGGCGCGGCCGGTCGCGCCCTCGAGGAAGGCGAGCGTCCGCTCGCGGCCGACCAGCCGCGTCAGCCCGCGCGTGACCTCGCGCAGCGAGTCCGTGTCGACCGGCCCGCCGATCGCCTCGCCGACGCCGGCGTTCGTCTCGACCGTCGCGCGCAGCGGGCGCTCCTCGATCAGCCACGACAACAGGAACGCGACGACCACGACGCCCGTCGCCACGAGGAAGACGCTGTGCAGCGCGTCGGTGAAGGACCCGATGTACGCGTCGTGGATCGGCTTCGGCAGCCGCCCGAGCTGCGCCGGGTTCAGGCTGCCGCCGACCGCGCTCCCGCCGCCCGCCGGCAGCTTGTCGGCCAGCTCGCTGCTCAGCCGGCCGGAGAAGATCGCGCCGAGCACGGCGGTGCCGAGCGAGCCGCCGATCGAGCGGAAGAGCGTGGCGCCCGAGGTCGCCACGCCGAGCTGGTCGTAGGAGACCGAGTTCTGGACGGCGAGGACCAGCACCTGCATGACCATGCCGAGCCCGAGGCCGAGGATCAGCATGTGCAGCGCCGCGATGCCGCTGCCGGTCGACTCGTCCAAGGACGACAACAGGTACAGGCCGACCGCGGCGACCGCGGTCCCGGCGATCGGCCACGCCTTGTAGCGGCCGGTGCGCGTGATGACCTGGCCCGAGACGATCGAGGAGATCAGCAGCCCGCCCATCACGGGGATCAGCTGCAGGCCCGAGGACGTCGGGCTCAGCCCGCGCACGACCTGCTGGAAGAGCGGCAGGTAGGTCAGCGAGCCGAAGAGCGCGAACCCGACGACGAGGCTGACCGCCGCGCAGACCACGAAGACGCGGTTGCGGAAGAGCGACGGCGGCAGGATCGGCTCGGCCGCGCGCTGCTCGACGTAGGCGAGCGCGACGAGCGAGAGCACGCAGAGGATGCCCATCCCGACGATCTCCGGCGAGGCCCAGTCGAATGTGTTGCCGCCGAGCGTCGTGGCGAGGATCAGCGCGCTCAGGCCGAGCGCGAGCAGCAGCGTCCCGGCGTAGTCGATCTGGTGCTTGCGCCGCTCGCTGACCGACGGCAGCGTCGCCGCGAGGACCGCGAACGCCAACGCGCCCAGCGGCAGGTTGACGTAGAAGATGGCGCGCCAGGACACGTGCGAGGTCAGGAAGCCGCCGATCAGCGGGCCGGCGACGCTCGAGACGCCGAAGACCGCGCCGAAGAGGCCCGAGTACTTGCCGCGCTGCGACGGCGCGACGACGTCGCCGATCGCGGCCTGCGCGCTGACCATCAGCCCGCCGCCGCCGAGCCCCTGGATCGCGCGGAAGACGATCAGCTCGGTCATCCCCTGCGCGAGGCCGCAGAGCGCCGAGCCGATCAGGAACAGGACGAGCGCGCCCTGGAGCACGACCTTGCGCCCGTAGAGGTCGCCGAGCTTGCCGTAGAGCGGCGTGACCGCGGTGATCGCCAGCAGGTACGCGGTGACGACCCACGAGATGTGCTCCAGGCCGCCGAGGTCGCCGACGATCGTCGGCAGCGCGGTCGAGACGATCGTCTGGTCCAGCGAGGCCAGGAGCATCACGAGCATCAGGCCGCTGGCGACGACGAGGACGCGGCGATGCTCGGGTGGGGCGGCGACGACGGTCGGGGACATGACGAGCAGTGTCCCTCACCAGCACGGTTCGCGGGCCGACGCTGGACGCCGTACCTTGCAGGTACGCGCCGGTACCCCTAAGGTACGCAGCCCGTGGCCGACCCGTCCCTCGTCGCCGCTCATCCCGACGTCTCGCATCAGCTCGACGTTCGCGGATCGCAGCGCGCCCGCCTCGTGGAGGGGATGATCCAGGCCGTCGCCGAGAAGGGCTACACGGCCGCGACGGTCACCGACGCCGTGCGCGCGGCACGCGTCTCGCGCGGGACGTTCTACGCGCAGTTCGCCTCCAAGGAGGAGTGCTTCCTCGAAGCCTACAAGTACGGGATCGACGTGATCGTCGAGCGGATCCGCGCCGCGATCCGCGCCGAGCAGGGCGACTGGGTCGCCCGCCTGCGCACCGGCATCCACGCCTACCTCGAGACGCTCGCCGGCGAGCCGCGCTTCGCCCGCACGCACCTCTTCGAGGTCCACCTCGCCGGTCCGCGCGCCGGCGCCGAGCGCGACGCCGCGCTGCGCCAGTTCGCCGATCGCTACCGCTCCTCGTTCCGCGCCGCCTTGCGTGAGCGCCCCGAGCTGCGGATGCCCTCCGACGACGCCCTCTTCATCCTGTCGGCCGGGGTCGACCAGCTGGTCTGCGCGCGCGTGCGCGCCGGCGAGCTGGCGAAGCTGCCCGAGCTGACCGACGAGCTCACGCTCACCGCCGTCGCGTTCCTGGAAGGCGCGGCACAAGTGCCGTTCGCCGCTTCGCGGGATTCAGCGGCGGCCATCGACCCCACAACCCCCGAAGGAGCGTCCTAGACACCATGGACTTGACCTTCTCCGACTCCGAGGCCGCGTTCCGCGACGAGCTGCGCGCCTGGTTCGAGAGCAACGACCCCGGCGAGATGCCCGAGGGCGAGGACGCGAGCTACGCGTACCGCCGCGACTGGCAGCGCCGCCTCGCCGAGGACCGCTACGCGGCCGTGCACTGGCCGTCGGAGTACGGCGGCCGCGGCGCGTCGATCACCGAGTCGGCGATCTTCTTCGAGGAGCTCGGCCGCGCCCGACGGCCGCTGCCGGCCAACGTGCTCGGCATCCTGCTCGCGGGCCCGACGATCATGACCTTCGGGACCGACGAGCAGAAGGAGCGCTACCTCTCGCCGATCCTCACCGCCGACGAGATCTGGTGCCAGGGCTTCAGCGAGCCCGAGGCCGGCTCCGACCTCGCGGCCCTGAAGACCAAGGCCGTCAAGGACGGCGACGAGTGGGTCATCACGGGCCAGAAGGTCTGGACCTCCGGCGCGCAGTACTCCAAGTGGTGCATGCTGGTCGCGCGCACGGACTTCGACGTGCCCAAGCACAAGGGGTTGACCTACTTCCTGATGGACATGGAGCAGGAGGGCGTGCAGATCCGCCCGCTGGTCCAGATCACGGGGGAGCCCGAGTTCAACGAGCTGTTCATCGAGGGCGCGCGCGTCCCCGACGAGAACGTGCTCGGCGGCGTCGGCAACGGCTGGAAGGTCGCGCTGACGACGCTCATGAACGAGCGCTCGGGCCTCGCGTTCTTCCTCCAGGTGCGGCTGCGCCAGCTCCTCGACGAGCTGATCGAGGAGGCCGCCGAGCGCGGGCTGCTTGACGATCCGGTCGTCGCGGACAAGTTGGGGTACCTGCACATGAAGGCCGAGATCCTGCGTCTGACCGCCTACCGCGGGCTGACCACGATCGAGAAGTACGGCACGCCCGGTCCCGAGGGCTCGCTGACCAAGTGGATGTGGTCGGAGACCAACCAGGAGCTCGCGCAGTTCGCCGCCGACCTGCTCGGCGCCGACGCGCTGACCACCGGCAACCGCTGGGCCTACGAGCTGTTGCGCTCGCGCGGCAACACGATCGAGGGCGGCACGACCGAGATCCTCAAGAACATCGTGGCGGAGCGCGTGCTCGGCCTGCCGCGCCTGAAGGGAGCATCCGCATGAACTTCGACTTCACCGAGGACCAGCACGAGATCAAGAAGACCGCGCGCGACCTGCTCGGCTCGCGCTCGTCCTTCGCCAAGGTCCGCGAGGCGGCAGAAGGCAAGGCCTATGACGACGGGCTCTGGAAGGAGCTCGTCGAGCTCGGCTGGCCGGGCATCGCGATCGCCGAGGAGCACGGCGGCGGCGGCCTGGGCGCCGTCGAGCTGGCGATCCTGAGCGAGGAGCTCGGCTACGCCATGGCGGCCTCGCCGTTCCTCTCGACGGTCACGGCCGCCGAGGCGATCGGCGCCGCGGGCACGGCCGAGCAGCAGGCGGCGTGGCTGCCGGGCCTCGCCTCGGGCGAGATCACGGGCGCGCTGGGCAACGCGGGCGGGCTCGTCGGCGACGCCGAGGCCGCCGCGGTCATCGTGCTGGTCGGCGAGGACGGCGTCGCGCGGCTGCTGCCGCGCGCGGAGGCCGACGTCACGCCCGTGGACTCGATCGACCCGACCCGCCGCGCCGCGCGCGTGAGCGGCGACGGCGAGCCGCTGGGCGGCGGCGAGTCCACCGCCGGCGTCGACCGCGCGACGATC
>JAOPZG010000667.1 GCA_025964215.1 Conexibacter sp. | reverse complement strand
CTCTCCCCGGGCGCCCTCCGCGACGGGACGATCCTGCTCGACGTGACCGACGTCGACGCCCTCGAGGTGTCGACGCTGCGCCGTCGCGTGTCGTTGGTCTTCCAGCAGCCCAAGCCGTTCCCGATGTCGATCTTCGACAACGTGGCCTACGCGATCCGCGTGCAGAACAGGAAGCGCCCCGGCCGCCGCGAGCTCGAGCCGCAGGTCGCCGACGCGCTGCGCCGCGCGGGGCTGTGGGACGAGGTCGCGGGCGATCTGGACCGCCCGGCGCTGCGGCTGAGCGGCGGCCAGCAGCAGCGGCTCTGCATCGCGCGCGCGATCGCCACGCGGCCCGAGGTGCTGCTGATGGACGAGCCGTGCAGCGCGCTGGATCCGCGCTCGACGGCCGTCATCGAGGAGCTGATCGGCGAGCTGCGGCGCGAGCTCGCGGTCGTCATCGTCACGCACAACCTGGCCCAGGCGCATCGCGTGGGCGACAAGGTCGCGTTCATGTACCTCGGCGACCTCGTCGAGTTCGGCGAGGCGCAGCAGGTCTTCGAGGACCCGCGCGCCGAGCGCACGCGCGACTACGTGGCGGGGGCCTTCGGGTGAGAGCGGCCGCCTTGTCGTCGGTGGTGCTCGCCGCGGCGGGGCTGTCGGCGTGCGAGAGCACCGCGGACAAGAGCGCGCGGATCGCGGCCGAGGGCAAGCAGGCGGTGCAGGCGACCGGGACGCTGAAGATCACGCGCAACGCGTCGGTCCACGTCTCGCGCGCGGTCGTCGTGCGCGGCGCGGGCGGGACGGTCGCGGCGGCGGTCGAGGTTCGCAACGCGGGGTCGCGCGCGCAGCGCGACGTGCCGGTGCTGATCGACGTGCGCGGCCCGGGCGGCGCGTCGTTGTACAAGAACGACACCGTGGGGTTGCAGCCGGCGCTCCAGCGGCTGGCGAGCGTCGGCGCGCGCAAGAACGCGTGGTGGGTCAACGACCAGGTGACGGCCGCGAGCGCGCCGAGGGCGGTCTCCGCGCGGGTCGGCGCCGCGGCGCCGGCGGGCAAGATCCCGGCCGTGCGCGTCAGCGACCCGCACTTCGACGGCGACGACACCGGCCGCTACTTCACGGGCACCGTCGTCAACCCCTCGCGCAGCGTGCTGCACGACATCCCGATCTTCGCCGTCGCGCTGAAGGGCAAGCGCGTGGTCGCGGCCGGCCGGGCGCTCGTGCCCAAGCTGCCCGCGAAGGGCTCGCCCAAGAGGGTCGTCTTCCGCCTGTTCTTCGTCGGCGATCCGCGCGGTGCGCGGGTCGTGCTGACCGTGGCACCCAACGCAGGACCGTCGTCATGAAGGAGCAACCCGTGATCATCGAGTCCACCGAGCCCGTGCCCGTCTTCGGGCGCGACGGCGAGCCGTGCCCGGCCTGCGGCGCGCCGCTCGCCGGCGACCAGCGCTACTGCCTGCACTGCGGCGCGCGGCGGCCGGAGGCGCGGCTCGAGTTCCTCGACGTGCTCGACGCCGACGTGCGCGCGCGGTCGGTGCTGCCGCCGCCGGGCGTCGTGGCGGGCGCCGCGCCGTACGCGGCGGGGTACGCCGGTCCGCCGCCCCCTCCGCCGCGCGGGCTCAACGGCAGGTTGCAGGCCAACGCCGGCCTGCTCGCGCTGGCCGCGCTGCTGTTGTTGACGTTGTTGATCGGGCTCCTGCTCGGGCACTGGGCGACGGGGTCCAACTCGGCGCCGAGCGCCGCGGCGCCGGCGCCGCAGGTCATCCGCGTGGAGGGCACCGCCGCGCCGGCGAGCGCCGGTGGGACGAGCGTCGCGGGGACGAGCGGGACGACCAGCGGGGGCAGCGGGTCGTCGTCGTCCTCGTCGAAGTCCAAGGCCAAGTCCTCGACGGCCTCGACCAAGGCCAAGGTGGACAAGGACGCCGTGTCCGTGAAGAGCCTCTCGAGCAAGAAGGCCGTGGACGACGCCGTCAAGAAGGGCAAGCCGATCTCGACCGGCACCGGCAAGCTGCCGCCCAAGGACGACAAGGCGGCCGGCGGCGGCTCGAGCTTCGAGACGATCGGATGAGCGCGCTCCCCGGACCGACGTCCCTCGACGACCTGCGCCGCCGCCGCGGCGAGCTGGCCCGCCGCGTGGCGGCGCTCACGTTCGACCTCGGCGGGCTGACCTACGAGATGGCGACGCGCGACCACTACCGCCTCGACGTCCTCTCCCGCCGCGCCGCCGAGCTCCAGGTCGCCGACGCGGAGCTCGGCGAGGTCGAGCGCCTGCTGGCCGCCTCCGAGGATGGCGTCGTCGGCGCCTGCCGCTCCTGCGGCGCCGTCCACTCCCGCGGCGCGACCTTCTGCTGGCAGTGCGGCCAGGCACTCGTCACGGGCGCCGTCGCGGCCGAGGCGCCGGTGGCGCCCACGGAGCCGGCCGCGCCGGCGTAGGCCGACGTAGGCGGCGCCACTGCCCGCGTCGGTCTCGACCGAAGGACCCATGAGGTGCTTAAGTCGAGACGGAGCGCGCGGGCGCGCGGGCGGACGACCCCTGGCGCCTCGCACGGCGAACGCCTTCGCTCCTTCGTCGCCGACGGACCCCGCCGCGCAGCACGATCAACGCGCGCGCTGGGCGCCGACCCGCCAGCGCCGAGGACCTAGAACAGCCCGAGGGACTTGCCCGCGTCCGCCGCCAGGTTCAGCAGCGGGGACGGGATGACGCCGAAGACCACGATCGCGGCACCGGCCAGGACGGCCACGAGCGTGACCTCCCAGTCGGCGCGCTCGGCGGCCGGGTCGGCGCCGGCGAGGCGCGGGGAGCCGTCGGCGGTCGTGGTGACCTCGGCGGCGACCGCGGCCGGGCGCATCCAGATCGCGGCGACGACCTTCAGGTAGTACGCGAGCGAGATCATCGAGCCGATGACGATCACGATGCCGAGCCAGGTGTAGCCGGCGCTGGAGGCCGCGTCGATCAGCGTGAACTTGCCGATGAAGCCGGCGGTCGCGGGCATGCCGGCGAGCGAGAGCATCGCGAGCGTCAGCGGCCAGGCGAGCAGCGGGCGGGAGGTGCCGATGCCGGCGACCGCGCGGAGGTCGTCGCCGAACGGCGTCTCACGCTCGCGGGCGATGATCACCGCGAACGCCGCGATGTTCATGAACAGGTAGATCGACAGGTAGAAGACCGTGGCCTGCACGCCGAGCTTCGAGGCGCCGACGACGCCGGCCAGCAGGTAGCCCGCCTGGGCCACGGAGGACCACGCCAGCAGGCGCTTCAGCGACGACTGCGACAGCGCGCCGACGTTGCCGACGACGATCGTGACCGCCGCGAGCGCCGCGACCGCGGGCGCCCAGTCGGCGTGGGCGTCGATCAGCGCGACGTCCATGATCCGCAGCAGCCCGCCGAAGGCGGCCGCCTTGGTCGCGACCGCCATCCACGCCGTCACCGGCGTCGGGGCGCCCTCGTAGACGTCCGGCGTCCACTGGTGGAACGGCGCGACCGAGGCCTTGAACGCCAACCCGACGAGCGTCAGCGCGATGCCGGTCAGCAGCAGCGAGTCGTGCGCGGCGCCGCCGGAGATCGACGTGGCGATGTCGCGGAAGTCCGTCGCGCCCGTGCCGCCGTAGATGAAGGCCAGCCCGTACAGGAACGTCGCCGAGCCGACCGAGCCGATGATGAGGTACTTGAGCCCGGACTCCAGCGAGCGCTCGCGCCGCATCTCGGTCGCGCACAGGACGTACAAGGGCACCGACAGCAGCTCGAGCCCGAGGAAGACCGTCACGAGGTTCTGCGCGGCGGCCAGGATGACCATGCCCGCGGCGCTCGTCAGCATCAGCGCGAAGTACTCGCCGTGCGCGGCCTCGCGCGGCGCCAGCGCGCGCCACGACAGCAGCACCGCGCCAATGCCGGTCACCGCGACGATGAACGTGATCATCAGCGTCAGGTCGTCGAGGCGCAGCGCGCCCTGCGAGCCCTTGGCGACGAACAGGTCCTTGGCCTCGTCCCACTGCCAGATGCCCAGCCCGATCGTCGCGCCGAACGCGACGACCGTCAGGAACGGGACGAGCTGCTCGCGGATGAAGCGGCCGCGGAGCAGGCCCGCGAGCAGCACGACGATCGACCCGCCCAGCAGGGCGATGATCGGCGAGACGCCGGCCCAGTCGATCGTCGGCTTGGAGATGGCTGCGAGCACCATGACTACTTGACCGCCGTGATCTCGGGTTGGGTGATGAGCTGCGCCTTGCCCACCGCACGATCGATGCTCGGGGCGCCCTTCTTCAGCGCGAACTGCGGCACGAAGGCCAGCGCCACGATCACCGCGACGAGCGGCACGAGCACGAGGCCCTCGCGGAAGCTGATGTCGCGCGAGACGACCTCGGCGCCGACGCGGTTGTGCATCGTCCGGATGAAGAGGCGCAGCGAGTAGACCGCGGCCAGCCCCACGCCGGTGAAGGCGATCGCGGCGATGACCAGCTTGGAGTGGAAGACGCCGAGCAGGATCAGGAACTCGCCGGCGAAGTTCGAGGAGCCCGGCATCGCCAGGTTCGCGAACGTCACGATCAGGAAGAGCGTGGCGAGCACGGGCGCGCGGAACGCGATCCCGCCCATGTCGCGGATGTCCTCCGAGCCGTGCGTGCGCTCGGCGAGGTAGGCGACGATGACGAACGCGGGGGCGACGACGAGGCCGTGGTTGACGGCCTGCAGGATCGCGCCCTGGGCACCGTCGCCGTTGAGCGCGAAGATCCCGAGCACGATGAAGCCGAGCTGCGCGATCGACGAGTACCCCAGCACGAGCCGGGCCTCGGAGGTCGTGAACGCCATCGCCGAGCCGTAGAGGATCGACCCCAGCCCCAGGACGAGCATCAGGTCCTGGAAGTGCGCGGAGGCGTCCGGGAAGATCGGCAGCACGACGCGCAGGAAGCCGTAGGCGGCGACCTTCGAGAGCACGGCCGAGAAGACGGCGAGCACCGGCAGCGGCATGTTGCGATAGCCGTCGGGCATCCAGCCGTGGAACGGGAACGCCGGCATCTTCACCAGGAACGCGGCGGCGAAGCAGAGGAAGATCCACTCCTGCGAGCCCTTCGGCAGCGGCGTCTTGGCGAGGTCGCTGAAGGCGAAGGAGATGTCGTTGCCCGAGTGCTGGGCGACGAGCACGCCCGTGGCGATCGCCGCGGCGAGCATCAGCAGCGAGCCGACCAGGGTGTAGATGAACAGCTTGGTGATGGCCGCGACCCGCGTGGCCTCGGGTCCCCAGATCCCCGCGAGGAAGAGGAACGGCAAGAGCATCAGGTCGAAGAACAGCACGAACAGCGCGAGGTCCTGCGCCATCAGCGCGCCGAGCACCGCGCTCTCCGCGACGCCGAGGAAGAAGAAGAACAGGCTCGCGTTCTCCCACTCCTTCATCGCCGCCCAGACGAGGCAGGCCAGGAAGATGAACGCGGCGAGCGCGATCAGGAAGAGGTTGAGCCCGTCGACGCCCAGCTTGTAGTGGATGCCGAGCTGCTTGATCCAGACCTGGTCGGTGACGTCCTGCAGCCCCTTGGCGGAGCGCTCGAAGTCGAGGATCGCCCAGATCGACCACGCGAGCGTGCCGAGGGCGCCGAGGATCACCAGGACGCGCGAGGCGACGCCGGGCAGGAACAGCCCGAGGAACGCGGCGGCGGCCGGCAGCCAGAGGGGGATGGAGAGAGGGAGGCTCACGAGGACTGGATCAGGAAGTACAGGATCACGACGCCCGCGCCGACCAGCAGCAGCGCCGCGTAGGCGCGCAGGAACCCGGACTGGACGGCGCGCACGGCGGCCGAGCCGGCGCGCACGAGGGTCGACGGACCGCCGATCAGCGCGCCGTTGACGAAGATGCGCTCGAAGGTCTGCTGGCCGAAGCGGCCGAACCAGGCGAACGGGCGGGCGATCGCGAAGTCGATCAGCTCGTCGAAGTACCACTTGTTGACGAACAGCCGCTGGAGGACCGGCAGGCGCGCCTGCAGCCCCTGCGCGATCTCGCCGTTCGCCTTGCCGTAGATGGTGTAGGCGATGAAGATGCCCAGCAGGCCGAGCACGGCGCCGAGCACGAGGCCCAGGACGAGCTTGCCGTCGGAGGCCTGGTGCACGACCGAGCTGCTGGCGAACGTCGGCTCGAGGAAGCTGTCGAGCCACGTCGTCGTCTTCGGGATCAGCACGATCCCGCCGACGGTGGCGAGCACGGCGAGCGTGCCCATCGCGAGCTTCATCGGCAGCGCCTGCTCGGCGATGTGGTGCTCGGGGCCGGGGAAGCCGACGTCGGTGTCCTCGACCTCGCCGTTGTTCGGGTTGGTCGGCTCGTGGGCGTGCCAGACGTGGCCGGTGTCGATCAGCGTCTGGGCCTGCTCGTTGGGCTCGCCCCAGAAGGCCCGGAAGATCATGCGCCAGGTGTAGAACGCGGTCATCAGCGCGGTGACGTAGCCGACGACGTAGAGGATCCAGTGCCAGCCGCCGATCTGCGCCTGGACGAGCAGGATCTCGTCCTTGGAGAAGAACCCGGAGAACGGCGGCACGCCGGCCAGCGCGAGGCCGCCGATGATGAAGCAGCCGTAGGTGAAGGGCATGGCCTTCTTGAAGCCGCGCATCTTGTTGAGGTTCTGCTCGCCGCCCATCGCCGAGATGATCGATCCGGCGCTCATGAAGAGCAGGGCCTTGAAGAAGGCGTGCGTCATGAGGTGGAACAGGCCCGCGACGTAGGCGCCGGAGCTCACCCCCATGATCATGTAGCCGATCTGCGACATGGTGGAGTACGCGATGACGCGCTTGAGGTCGGTGACGACCATGCCGATCGTCGCGGCCACGAAGAGCGTGACGGCGCCGATGATCGTCCCGACGTCGGCCGCGGCGACCGACTGCTCGAAGAGCGGGTGCATGCGGGCGATCAGGTAGACGCCCGCGGTGACCATCGTCGCCGCGTGGATCAGGGCCGAGACCGGGGTCGGGCCCTCCATCGCGTCCGGGAGCCACGTGTGGAACGGGAGCTGGGCGGACTTCGCGAACGCGCCGACGAGCAGCAGGATCAGGCCCGCGGTGAGGTCGCCGTGGTGGTTGGCGCCGAGCGCCTTGGCCTGGGAGAACGTCCCCAGGAAGTCGAGCGTGTGCGAGTTCTTGAGGATGAAGAACGCGCCGAGCGTGAGCCCGATGTCGCCGACCACGTTGATGACGAAGGCCTTGATGCCGGCGGAGGTCGCCGTGGTCCGGCGGTACCAGAAGGAGATCAGCAGGTAGGACGCCGCGCCCACGAACGCCCAGCCGACGATCAGCAGGAAGAAGTTCCCCGCCAGCACCAGCAGCAGCATCGAGAAGACGAAGAAGTTGAGGTACGCGAAGAAGCGCGTGTAGCCCCGGTCGCCGCTCATGTAGGCGAGCGAGTAGAGGTGGATCAGCGTCGAGACGCCGGTGACCACCAACATCATCAGGATGCTCAGCGGGTCGACGAGGATCGACAGCTTGGCGTCGATCGTGCCGGTGGCCGCGTAGTCGTAGAGCGAGGAGACGAGCTGGCGGTGCTCGGCGCCGCGGCCCTGGAGCGAGAGCAGCGCAATGACGGCGAAGACGAACGCCGCGGCGAGCGCCACGGTCCCGATGATGCCGGGGACCTTCCCCTTGATGAGCTTGTACCCGAGGCCGTTGACGATCGTGCCCGCGAGGGGACACGCCAGCGCCAGCCAGGCGGCGGTGGTGGGACTCATCTAGCCGTGCAGCTCCCGCATCTCGTCGACGTCGATCGGCAGGCGGCGACGGAACATCGCCACCACCAGGCCCAGGCCGATGCAGACCTCGCACGCCGCCACGACCATGACGATGATCGCGAAGATCTGGCCGTCCCCGTTGCCCCACATGCGGCTGAACGCGATGAGGTCGAGGTTGGCCGCGTTGAGCATCAGCTCCAGGCAAAGGAGGATCACCAGCGGGCTGCGGCGCACCATGACGCCGCCGGCGCCGATGCAGAAGACGAGCGCGCTGACCGTGAGGTACCAGCCGATGTCCATTACCAGCCTCCTCCAGACAAGCCTGCGCCCTCCGAGGCGGAGGCTCGGCCACGCGACTCGTCGGCGTCGCCGGCGGCCGCGCCGATGGCGGGGCGGTCGAGCTCGGCGGTCGGGTTGATGTCGCCCACGCCCTCGGCGATCGAGCCGGCGCCCTTGGGCAGCCGCGTCGGGATCGCGCGCAGGACCTCGTCCTCGCCGGGGTGGGCGGGGTCCGAGATCCCGCCGCGGCGGCGGGCCAGCACGACGGCGCCGACGGCGGCCATCAGCAGCAGGAAGGACGCGGCCTCGAACGGGAACAGGAAGCGGGTGAGCAGCAGCTCGCCGATCGCGGCCGGCGAGCCGAAGCCCGGCTGGTACTGCGCGCCGCGGCCGTCGATGCCCTTCAGGCCGGAGCCCAGGACGGCGATCAGCAGCTCGACGGCGAGCAGCACGGCGAAGACGATGCTCGCGAGCTTCAGGCCCGGGCCGCCGACGGGGCGGACCGGCTCGTCCTGGCTGCCGACGTAGGCCACCACGAAGACGTAGAGCACCATGACGGCGCCCGCGTAGACGACGACCTGCGCCGCGGCGATGAACTCGGCCCGCAGCAGCAGGAAGAGCGCCGCCAGCGAGAGCAGGTGGCAGACGAGCGCCAGCACGGCGTAGAACGGGTTGCGCACGGTCGCGACGCCGATCGCACCCGCGATCGCGCCGATCCCTGCGATGAAGAAGAAGACAGCAGCCATGAGAAGGTTGGACCTGGCCGACCAGCGGCCGAGGCTACTCGCCCTCGCCGCGCAGCGGCGTCCGCTCGAAGGGCTCGGCGAGCAGCATCTCCTTGGTGAAGATGAGGTCGTGCCGGTTGTAGTCGCTCATCTCGTAGTCGTTGCCCATCGTGATCGCGTCGAACGGGCACGCGACCTCGCAGTACCCGCAGAAGATGCAGCGGCTGAGGTTGATCTCGTAGACCGCGGCGTAGCGCTCACCGGCGGACACGCGGTTCTCCGGCGTGTTCTCGGCGGCGACGACGCGGATGCAGTCCGCGGGGCAGGCGGCGGCGCAGAGCGAGCAGCCGACGCACTTCTCCAGGCCGGTGTCCTCGAACTTGTGGAGGCGATGGCGCCCGCGGAAGCGGGGGTAGACCGGGATCTTCTCCTCCGGGTACGCGACCGTCTCGATCGGCGCCACGGACTGGCGCAGCGTGGTCTTCAGGCCGCGCAGGGTCTCGCCGAAGGCACGGTAGAAGCCGCCGGCGCCGCCGGGGTCCGGTCCGTCGACGACATGCAGCTCTTCCGCTGAGGGAGGCCAGGGGGACATCAGTCGGTCACCACCACGATGATCGCG
>JAOPZG010000665.1 GCA_025964215.1 Conexibacter sp. | reverse complement strand
GATCCAGCTCGGGGCGGTCGACCGCGGCACAGCCATCGCCTACTTCGGCGGCGACGCCAAGGCGATCATCGGCGAGCTGATGGAGGTCAAGCCGACCTACCTGCCCTCGGTCCCGCGGATCTTCGAGAAGTTGTACACCTTGGCCTCGCAGCAGCTGAGCGCCGAGGAGCTGAAGCTGGTCCGCGAGGTCGGCGGGCAGATCCAGGACCTCGAGGTCCACGGCAAGCCGGTCCCCGACGAGCTGCGCGCGCGCTTCGCCGACGTCCAGCCGAAGGCCGACTTCGTCAAGGGCCTCTTCGGCGGGCGGATCCGCGAGGCGGTCACCGGCGCGGCGCCGATCGCGCAGGAGATCCTCGAGTTCTTCTGGGGCTGCGGGATCCCCGTGATGGAGGGCTACGGGATGACCGAGACCTCCACGGTCGCGACGAGCTCGCGGCCCGACGAGCACAAGTTCGGGACGGTCGGCAAGCCGCTGCCCGGCGTCGAGGTGAAGATCGCCGAGGACGGCGAGCTGCTCGTGCGCGGCGCGAACATCTTCGGCGGGTACTACAAGAACGACGACGCATCGTTCGGCACGATCGACGACGGCTGGCTGCACACCGGCGACCTCGGCTCGGTCGACGACGAGGGCTTCGTCTCGATCACCGGCCGCAAGAAGGACATCATCATCACGGCGGGCGGCAAGAACCTCACGCCGGCCAACCTGGAGAACGACCTCAAGCAGACGCGCTGGGTCAGCCAGGCCGTGATGCACGGCGACCGCCGGCCCTACCCGGTGATGCTGATCACGCTCGACGAGGAGGAGATCGTCCCGTGGGCCGAGAACACGGCCCGCCCGCCCATCGAGGACCGGTCGATCCCGGCGCTCGCCCAGGACCCGCAGGTCCGCGCGCTGATCCAGGCCGAGCTCGACGCGGCCAACGCGAAGTACGCGCAGGTCGAGCAGGTCAAGAAGTTCGCCATCCTCGACCACGACCTCTCCCAGGAGACGGGCGAGCTGACGCCGACGCTGAAGGTCAAGCGCAACGTCGTCAACGAGAAGTACCTGCCGCTGTTCGACGGCCTCTACTAGCCCTGGCGCGTGGGGTCCTGCGAGGCGTCTGCCGTCGCGCGGACCTCGCGCTCCACGTAGCTGATCGTCACGTCGCTCGGCCGCGCCAGCAGCTCGCCGA
Source organism: Conexibacter sp. (assembly GCA_025964215.1). Classification (GTDB taxonomy): domain Bacteria; phylum Actinomycetota; class Thermoleophilia; order Solirubrobacterales; family Solirubrobacteraceae; genus Baekduia. Next base: position 2,273 of record JAOPZG010000665.1, on the reverse strand, counting down.
TCATGTCGATGTAGCGCGTGTAGTCGGGCGTGGCGTAGTGGGCGGTCATCGCCGGCTCGTCGCGCCAGCGCGTGAGCAGGACGTACTCGCCGGTGTCGCCGTCGAGCGGCGCGTACGCGGTGGCGCCGAGGCAGCCGTCGGCGCCGCCCAGGCGGCCGGCGTGCTCGAGCAGCAGGTCGCGCAGCTCGGAGGCGCGGCCGCCGAGGCCGTGGATCTCGGCGTGGATCGTGAGGCTCATGAGGCTGCGGATCTTCGCAGGCTCAGCGCGTCCGGTCCGGACCGAGCGGCGACACCATGGGAACAAGGTCGTACTCTGTGTCTGTGCGCACAGACCCCACCGACAACGGCGGGTTGTTCGTCGGCCGCCGTCCCGGGACGGCGCCGACGAAGTACCGCTCGCTGCCCGAGCGGGGAACGCCGGCCCGCCAGCGCGTCGACCGCCTGTTCGCGAACCTCCTGCTGCTCGCCGAGGTCTTCATCACGCTGCTCTTCTGGGGCCCGATCCCGGCCGGCTCGCTGTGGCTCGCCGCGCGCGTGCAGTACTGGACCGGCAACGTCGGCTTCGCGATCCTCGTCGCGTTCGTCGTGATGATCGGGGTGCTGATGGGCGGGCTGATGGTCCTCAAGCGCGTCGACCGCGCGTGGATCCTGGTTCGCCGCGCCGCGGGGATCGACCAGCGCTCCGGGATCATGGGCCGCGTCTTCGCCATCACGGCGATCATCTGCGCGTCGATCTTCACCTTCTGGTTCCTGATCATCAACGGCCCCGGCTCGTCCAGCTTCTCGGGTCAGGGCGGCTAGATGGCGCGCGAGCGCAAGGGGCTCCTCGGCTACTACAAGCAGTTCGAGGGGCTCTCGGAGGAGGAGGTCAACGCGGACCTGCGCGAGGAGGCGGCCGAGCGCCGCGCGAAGGCGCTGTCGCGGCTGGAGCCGCTGGACCTCTCGCGGACGACGTGGCCCGAGTACCCGCACCCGGCGATCGTCAACGCCATCACCTTCGCCGCGCGCCGCGGCCTCCATCGCTACCTCGATCGCTCGAGCGCCGAGCTGCGCTCCGAGCTCGCCCATCGCCACGGCGTCAGCGAGGGCCGGCTGGTCGTGGGCGACGGCGTCGCGCAGCTGATCTCCGAGGCGGCCGCCGCGCTGCTCGAGCCCGACGACGAGCTGATCACGCCGTGGCCGTCCTACGCGCTGTATCCGGTGGTCGCGCGCCACGCGCGCGGCGTCGCGGTGCCGGTGACGGGCTTCACGGTCGACGCGATCCTCGCCGCGGTCAACGACCGCACGCGGCTCGTCGCGCTCTGCAACCCGAACGACCCGACCGGCGAGCTGCTGAGCGTCGCGGAGCTCACGCGGTTGTTGGAGGCCTTGCCCGAACGCGTCGTGGTCCTGCTCGACGAGGCGCTGCGCGACTACGCCGACGCCGAGCCGCTCGACGCGACGCTCGCGCTGCTCGAGCGCTTCCCGCGCGTGCTGGTCTTCCGGACGTTCTCGAAGGCGTGGGGCCTGGCCGGGCTGCGCTGCGGCTACGCGCTGGGCGGCCCGGGCGCCGAGCCCATGCTCGAGCAGCTCGCGCCGGAGCTCGGCGTCAACGAGCTGGCGCAGGCCGGCGCGCTGGAGGCGATCCGCACGGTCGGCGGCGTGGTCGAGCGCCGCCGCGCGACGATCGCCGCGCAGCGCGAGCGGCTGGTCGTCGAGCTGCGCGAGCGCGGGTACGACGTCGGCGCCTCGCAGGCCAACGTCGTCTGGCTGCCGGCCCCGGGCCCGCACGGCGCGTCCGAGCTGGCCGCGCGGCTCGACCGCTCCGGGATCGTCGTGCAGACCGGCAACGGCGTCGGCGCGCCGGACCGCGTGCGCCTGACCGTGCCCCACCGCGTCGAGGACCTCGACCGCCTGTTGCGCTCGCTGGACGCCGTCTCGGGGTAGCACCCGAGCATGCTCATCGCCGGCGTCCTCGCCATCTGCGTCATCCTGGCCGTCCTCGCCTTCCTGGCGCCGCGCCTCTCCCGCCATCCGCAGAACGCCGCGAGCAAGACCGCCGGCCTCGGCGCCCGCGGTGGCTCCAAGGCGCCCGGCAAGCTCGGCAAGTGGTTCGCCAAGCCGTTCTCGACGAGCCAGAAGATGATGAACAAGAGCGCCGAGGGCGGACGCAAGGGCCGCGGGAAGCTGCCGCTCTAGAACAACGGGAGGGCGCCGCTGTCGCCGGCCGGCCGCCGCACGCGGCCGGCGATCCCCGCCGGCGGACGGCGGACCGCCACCACGCCGGCGGGCAC
>JAOPZG010000489.1 GCA_025964215.1 Conexibacter sp. | reverse complement strand
CCCGCTCCACGGCGGGCTCGCCGACCCGGCCGCGAGCGACGCCCACCGCGACCCGCTGCTGCGCGACGCCCTCGCGACCCTCTCCGCCCACCAGCGCCTCGTGCTCCTGCTGCGCTTCGAGGCGGGGCTGTCGCTGCGCGAGGTCGGCGCGCTGCTCGACCTCTCCGAGGAGGCCGCGCGCAAGCGCGTCGCCCGGGCGCGCGCCGCGTTCCTCGACGCCTACAACAACGCCAGCGCCGACGACGCGCGCCCGACCGTCCTGCTGCTGCTCGGCCGCGAGGAGCCGGGACCCTACGAGCGCTGGCTGACCGCCGCGGGCGCCCGCGTCCGGACGCTCACCGGCACGCAGGCCGGCCTCGACCTCGCGGGCGCCGACGCGATCGTGCTCGGCGGCAGCGAGACCGACGTCCACCCCGGGCTCTACGGCGAGGCCGCCGGCCCGCACGTCCGCCACACCGACCTCACGCGCCACCTGCGCGACCTCTCCGCCCTCCGCCACGCGCTCGCCACCGACCTCCCCGTCCTCGGCGTGTGCAGCGGCACGCAGCTCCTGAACGTCCTGCACGGCGGCACGCTGCACCAGGACCTCCCCACCTCCGGCGTCGCGGGCCTCGACCACCGCGACGCGCACGCCGTCGCGACCTCCGACGGCACCCTCGCCCGCCGCCTGCTCGGCGACGCGCCCGCCGTCGTCTCCGAGCACCACCAGGCGGTGCGGACCCTCGGCCGCGGCCTCAGCGTGACCTCGACCGCGCCCGACGGCCTCGTCGAGGCGCTCGAGGTCCCCGGCCACCGCTTCGCGCTCGGCGTCCAGTGGCACCCGGAGCGGTGCGAGGACGGCGCGGGCCTGCGCCTCGGCGAGGCGCTCGTGGAAGCGGCGGCGGCGTGAGCGCCGTCGCGGGCGTGACGATCCGCCCGGCGCTCGCGGACGACGCGGGGGCGGTGGCCCGCCTCGCCGCGCTGGACTCCGCACGCGTGCCGGAGGGACCACTGCTGCTCGCCGAGATCGACGGCGAGCCATGGGCGGCGCTCACGCTGGAGGACGGCCGACCGATCGCCGACCCCTTCCGCCCGACCGCCGCACTCGTCGATCTCCTACGCCGCCGGGCCGCGCAGCTGGCGGCGGCGCGGGAGGCGAGCGTGCGTCCGGCGGGTGGGCGCGGAGCGCAGTGGAGCTCCGCTCGGGCGTAGGTCGCGGTGCGCCGCGTGGTCCGTCGTCACCGAGAGAGCGAGCGCGACCGGCCGCGCGCGGCGCAGCCGGTCGTCCGCCTACGCCTCGGGCGAGCGATTCGCGGCCGCACCGCCGACGGAAGGCACCTGGACGTTGCATGCCAACGTCGAAGTGCCATCGGCGAGACGGATCGCACCCTGGACGTTGCATCCCAACGTCCAGGTGCGATCGGCGTGCGCGGACGACCCCAGACGCAACGCACCACGCTGCGCTCGCTCTCCTCGGTGCGACAGACAACGCTGCACACAACGCCAACGCCGCGCACTGGGCGAGCGAGCGATGGCGCCGCCGGGCTGAGCGAACGACGCGCGCACTCACGACCAGCCGCCGCGAGGACGAGCAACGGCGATTGCCGCGCCCGAGGGCGCAGCGGGACGAACGACGGCGTTGAGCGAGGCGATGACGGCCCCGCGGAACGCGCCAGCTCACGACAGCCGCGCCCGGACGAGCGGCGGCGAGTGGTTGGTCGTCGATGGGTGCTCGCGGAGAGCACCTGCTTACGAACGACATGCGATTCCACGCCACTCGACGTCGCGGGGCGAGAGGTGCGAGCGACCATCGCGCGCCCGCGCGACCAGCCACGCCGCACGGACGAGCGGCGGGCGAACGCCGCGTCCACTTGAGAGCGCGGTGGCGCGGCGAGCGACGGCGCCCTACGCGCCCGTCCGCGGCCCCACCGGCTCGCCCGCGTGCTCGCCCTCGCCCTCCGGCTCGGCCTCGACGGCGGCCCGGGAGTTCCGGGTCGTCAGCCGCTCGACCGGCAGGACCGGCGCGACGTCGGGCGCGCCCAGGCGCGCGGCGTCGGCGCCGAGGTCATCGTCCTGCTCCTGCGACTCGCGCTCGGCCGCAACGCGCGCCCGGTAGTGCTCGAGCTCGCGCACCACCTGCGCCTCGTCCCAGCCCAGCGGCCCGGCCATCAGGCGCGCGGCGGGCTCGGCGGCGCTCAGGCCGCGGTCCCAGGTCTCGATGGATGTGCGGGTCCTGCGCGTCAGGACGTCCTCCAGGTGCGCCGCGCCCTCGTGGGTCGCCGCGTAGACGACCTCGACGGCGAGGTAGTCGTCGGAGCCCTCGAGCGCCTCGCCGAGCGCGGGCACCTCGCCGATCATCGCCAGCAGGTCGTCGATGAGCGCGCCGTAGCGATGCAGCAGCCGCTCGACCCGCGAGACGTGCAGGCCGGAGGCGTCGGCGATCCGCTGGCGGCCGTTCCAGCGCGCGAGATAGCCTTCGGCGCCGAGCAGGCCGATGCGGTCGGTGACCGACGGCGGGACCTCCTCCTCGAGCCCGTGCGCGGCGGCGTCGACCGCGTCGGCGGCCATCACGCGGTAGGTGGTGTACTTGCCGCCGGCGACGGCGACCAGCCCCGGGACCGGATGGGCGACGATGTGCTCGCGCGTCAGCGCGCTCGTCGACTCCGACTCGCCCGCCAGCAGCGGCCGCAGCCCCGCGTACACGCCCTCGACGTCATCATGCCCCAGCGGCGTGTTCAAGTAGGCATTGACATGGTCCAGCACGTAGTCGATGTCCTTCTTCGACGCCGCCGGATGCGCCTTGTCGAGCGTCCAGTCGGTGTCGGTCGTCCCGAGGATCCAGTGCCGCCCCCACGGGATCACGAAGAGCACCGAGGTCTCGGTCCGGATCGTCAGCGCCGTGTCGCCGTGGATGCGATCGCGCGGCACCAGCAGGTGGATCCCCTTCGACGCCCGCACGTGGAACTGCCCGCGCGCGCCGACCATGTCCTGCGTGTCGTCGGTCCAGACGCCCGTCGCGTTGATCGTCTGGCGCGCCCGCAGCTCGATGGGCTTCGACTCCGGCCCTGCCTCCAAGTCCATCACCTTGACGCCGACCACGTGCTCGCCCTCGCGCAGGAACCCGACCGCCTGCGCCCGCGTCGCGACCTGCGCCCCGTAGGCCGCCGCCGTCCGCGCCACGAACATCGTGTGCCGCGCGTCGTCGACCTGCGCGTCGTAGTACTGGATCGCGCCCGTGAACGAGTCCTTCTTCAGCGCCGGGAACTTCTTCAGCGTCTGCCCGCGCGTGAAGTGCTTCTGCGCCGGGACGCCGCGCGAGCGGCCGAACGCCGTGCCCATCGTGTCGTACAGCACCAGCCCGGCGCCGACGTACGGGCGCTCCCAGCCGCGGTGGTTGAGCAGCGCCAGGAACGGCAGCGGATGGACGAGGTGCGGCGCGATCCGGTCCAGCAGCAGCG
>JAOPZG010000644.1 GCA_025964215.1 Conexibacter sp. | reverse complement strand
CGGCCGCCGCCTCCTCGGCCGTCGGCAGCGTCTGGAGCCGGCGGTGGAACGCCGCGCCGACGCGCAGCGCGTGGGCCTTGGCCTCCTCGGCGCGCGGGCCGGCGAAGAGCTCGTCGACGGTCGTGCCCCAGAGCAGCAGCCAGCGCTCGAAGTGCGGGCGGCGCAGGCCGCCGCTGACGTGGTGCAGGTGGGCGTGGGGCGCGAAGGCGCCGCCGTTGTAGCTGCGCGCGCCGAGCAGCATCGTCTCCCAGAAGGAGGTGATGACCGGCACGTGCTCCTCGAGGTCGAGCTTCGCGACGTCCGTGAAGATCCAGCCGATCATCGGGTCGTGCAGCGCCCGGCCGTAGAAGGACCGGACGAGCCGCTCGCAGTCGGCGCGGGTCGCGATGTCGGGGTGCTGGGCGCTCACGTCCACCTGCACCATACGAAGGCCGCGCGCTCAGCCCTCCCGCGCCGCGTCGGCGTCGAGCAGCGCCTGCATCGCCGCGCTGCCGCGGTCGATCGTCGGCCGCGTCGCCGGATCGAGGTGGTAGGCGGTGGCGTCGTAGTCCTCGGGCAGCGTGCCGCGGAGGTGGAGGTCGAGCGCGAGCAGGCGCGGGTAGTAGCCGCCGCCCATGCAGTAGATCGCGTCGTACATCCGCCCGCCGATCTCGTGGGCGTCGAGCGTCGTCGCGTGCTGGACCTCGAGCGTCGCGGTGCCGTCGCGGGGGCCGGGGGAGATGCGGACCTCGATCTCGTCCACGCCGCCCTTGCCGAGGACCACGCGAAGGAAGCGCGGCGCCTCGCACTCGGCGATCACGCCGCCGCCCATGTTGACCTGCTCGAACATCCCGCCGAGACGGAGCTCACCGGTGACGGTCGTGTACCAGCGCGCGAGGCGGCCGGGATCGGTGCACGCGTCCCAGAGGTCCTCGACGCTCGTCTCGTAGGTGCGCGTGAGGACGGCGACGCGGGCCTCGCCGGCGTCGATCGCGCGGTGGCGCAGCTCCGGCGCCGGCTCGGTGTAGGTGCTGGTCTCGCTGGTCATCGCTTGTCGCCTTCCTGCTCGTTGGTGGACGTCGCACGCCGGGCCCGCTTGCCGCGCGCCACCTCGGTGGCGAGCGCGTCGAGCTTCAGGTCCCAGAAGCACCGGTAGGGCTCCAGCCAGCGGTCGACCTCCCGCAGCGGCGCGGCGTCGACGGCGTACAGCCGCCGCGCGCCGTCGGCCCGGACCGTCGCGAAGCCGTTCTCGCGCAGCACCTTCAGGTGCTGCGAGACCGCTGGCTGCGAGATGCCGAACTCCCGCTGGATGACCGACCCCACGTCGCCCGCGGCCTGCTCGCCACCGGCGAGCAGCTCCACGATGCGACGCCGGACCGGATCGCCCAGGACGTCGAACGCGTGCATGCGGCGCAGCTTATAACTTCAGGCTTATAGAAGCAAGCGCTAATGCAACGGCGGCGCGACGGGCTCTTCGGCCCGCACCTCGAACTCGGTCAGCGTGACCGGGCCGAAGGAGGTGACGAGGGCGACGTCGACGGCGTCGCGGCCGCGGCCGACGACGACGCGGCCGACGCGCTTGCGGTTGTTGCGGGCGTCGAACGTGTGCCAGGTGCCGTTCAAGTACACCTCGAACCACGCGGCGAAGTCCATCGGCTCGACCGGGAGCGGGACGTCGATCGCGGGGATGTAGCCGAAGACGTAGCGCGAGGGGATGTTCAGCGCGCGGCAGAAGGTGATCGCGAGGTGGGCGAAGTCGCGGCAGACGCCCTGGCCGGCGCGGTAGGCGTCGACCGCCGTCGTCCACGGGTTCGACGCGCCCTCGACCCACTCGAGGTGGTCGTGCACGAAGTCGACGATCGCCTGGACGCGCTCCCAGCCGGGATCGAGCGACCCGAACCGCTGCCACGCCTCGTGCCCGAGCTCGTCGGGCAGGCAGAAGCGGCTCGGCATCAGGAAGTGCAGGTGCTCGTCGGGCAGCGCGAAGACCGGCGTCTCCGGCATCCCCGGCGCGTGCTGGTCGTGCGGCATCGCGACCACGACCTCGGCGTCGTAGCGCACCCGCGACTCGCCCGCCGGGATCGTCAATCGCTCGCAGCGATTGCCGTAGAGGTCTTTGTACGTGTGGTGCGTCGCGACGCCGGTCTCCCAGCGCTCGCTGTCGATCTGCACGGCGCCGCCGGTCGGCGCCACCTGGAAGACCGAGGGCACGGGTTGGGGCGTGGAGAAGCCGAACGTGCATCCCACGGAGAGCGGCAGCGGCGTGAAGTCGTCGTCCAAGAGGCCTTCACCGTACGCGGTCGCGGCGCGCGCCGGGATAGACACTCGGTCGGAGCTTCCGTCTCACGTGGTCCTGCGCGTGACGGGGGCGCCCGATCGTCGTAAGGTCGGGCGCATGGCCGCCACCAGCACCTCCTCGCACGACGAGCAGCAGATCGAGCACGCGAACGCCTCCGGGCTCACGCCGGCCGTCTTCATCCACGGGCTCTGGCTGCTGCCCAGCAGCTGGGACCGCTGGGCCGCGGTCTTCGCCGAGGCCGGCTACACGCCGGTCCTGCCCGGCTGGCCCGACGACCCCGAGACGGTCGACGAGGCCAACGCGCACCCCGAGGTCTTCGCCGGCAAGACCGTCGGCCAGGTCGCCGACCACATCGGCGCGCTGATCGGCAAGTTGGACAAGAAGCCCGCCGTCCTCGGGCATTCCTTCGGCGGTCTGCTGACCCAGATCATCGCCGGCCGCGGCCTCTCGGCCGTCTCGGTCGCGATCGACCCGGCGCCGTTCCGCGGCGTCCTGCCGCTGCCGATCTCCTCCTTGAAGTCCGCCAGCCCGGTGCTCGGCAACCCGGCCAACCGCAGCCGCGCCGTCCCGCTGACCTACGAGCAGTTCCGCTACGGCTTCGCCAACGCCGTCTCCGAGGACGAGGCCAAGGAGCTCTACACCACCTTCGCGGTCCCGGCCGCGGGCGTCCCGCTCTTCCAGGCGGCGACCGCGAACCTCAACCCGTGGACCGAGGCCAAGGTCAACAGCAGGAACCCGGAGCGCGGGCCGCTGCTGCTGATCTCCGGCGAGAAGGACCACACGGTGCCGTGGTCGATCACGAACGCGTCCTACAAGAAGCAGAAGCGCAACGACGGCGTCACCGAGATCGTGGAGATCCCGAACCGCGGCCACGCGCTCACGATCGACTCCGGCTGGCGCGAGGTCTGCGACACGGCGCTCGACTTCGTCAAGCGCTTCACCCCGGCGTAGCCGCGCGCGGCAGCGCGTCGGCCGGGTCGCTGACGTACTCGAAGTGCTCCGTCAGCGCCGCGAACTGCAGGAAGCGCTGGACCGCGCTCGGCCCGCGGACGAGCACGAGCCGGCGGCCGGCGCGCCGGGCCCGCCGCCGGGCGGCGAGCAGCCGCGACATCCCGGCGGAGTCGACGAAGTCGAGCTCGCGCAGGTCGAGCACGAGGCAGGACGTCGCGTCGCGCTCGGCGTGGCGCAGCTCGTCGTCGAACCGGTAGGCGTACGCGAGGTCCAACGCCCCGCGGAGGCGGATGCTCACGGCGCCCGTCCCCATCTGCTGGACCGTCAACTCGAAGCCGTGCATCGCACCCTCCTCCTGACGTTGGGCGCGTGCTACCCGCGAGCGATCCGACCAAACGCGGGCGGTGCCCGCGTGCCCGCACGATGCGCCCGTTTGCGGTCGTCCGCACGCGATCGCTGAGTGGTTCGGGGCACGCGGGAGATGGGTATCGGGCGGCCGTCCCAATCCGGCTCTCGAGCGGAGGAGTTGCATCATGTGGTCAGGGTCCAAGGCACGCCGGTCGCGGCGTGGCGTCCTCGCGGCGGCGGCCGCGATCAGCATCGGGGTGGCGGCGGCGGTGGCGCCGGGAGCGGTGGCGGGCGGCGGTCCGGGCGGTGGCGGCGGCGGGCACGAGCACGGGCACGGGCACGAGCACGGGCACGGCCCGGTCTACGAGGACCCGCGCGCGCCGATCCCCAAGCGCGTCGCCGACCTGCTCTCGCGCATGACGCTGGCCGAGAAGGTCGGCCAGATGACGCAGGCCGAGCGCGCGTCGCTGACGCCCGACGACACGCAGGTCACGACGCTCGGCCTCGGGTCGATCCTCTCCGGCGGCGGCTCGGTGCCCACGCCGAACACGCCGAGCGCGTGGGCCGACATGGTGGACAACTTCCAGAAGGCGGCGCTCGCCACGCGCCTGCACATCCCCATGCTCTACGGCGTCGACACCGTGCACGGCCACGGCAACCTCGCCGGCGCGACCGTCTTCCCGCACAACATCGGCTTGGGCGCCACGCGCGACCCCGGCCTCGTGCGCGACGTCGAGCACGTCGCGGCCGACGAGACCCGCGCCAGCGGGCCGCAGTGGGCCTTCGCGCCGTGCATCTGCGCCGCGCGCGACGACCGCTGGGGCCGGACCTACGAGTCCTTCGGGGAGGACCCGGGCCTCGTCATCAAGATGGAGACCGCGATCGACGGCTTCCAGGGCGACGGCGGCCGCGCCCTCGCCGACCGCGACCGCGTGCTCGCGACCGCCAAGCACTTCGCGGGCGACGGCGACACGACCTACGGCACGGGCTCCGGCGACTACAAGATCGACCAGGGCATCGACATCACCGACCGCCAGGACTTCTGGAGCACGTCGCTGCGCCAGTACGTCCCGGCCGTCCAAGAGCACCATGTCGGCACGGTCATGCCCTCGTACTCCAGCGTCGACTGGACCGAGGACGGCGTCGGCAACCCCATCAACATGCACGGCAACCAGGAGCTGATCAGCGGCTACCTGAAGGGCAAGCTCGGCTTCGACGGCTTCGTCATCAGCGACTACAACGGCATCGACCACATCGGCGGCGACTTCCACCACAACGTGGTCACGAGCGTCAACGCGGGCGTGGACATGTTCATGCAGCCGTCGAACTACGCCGACTTCATCACGACGCTGGTCGCGGCGGTCAACGCCGGCGAGGTCCCGATCGGCCGCATCGACGACGCGGTCAGCCGGATCCTCGCCAAGAAGCTCCAGCTCGGCCTCTTCGAGCACCCCTACACCGACCGGACCGACATCGGCCTGATCGGCTCGCCGCAGCATCGGGCCGTGGCGCGCCGCGCGGTGGCCGAGTCGCAGGTCCTGCTCAGGGACGAGGGCCACGCGCTGCCGCTCCGGGGCACGGGCGACCTCTACGTCGCGGGGAGCAACAGCGACAACATCGGCAACCAGGCCGGCGGCTGGACGCTGACCTGGCAGGGCGGCTCGACGACGCAGATCCCGGGGACGACGATCCTCCAGGGCATCCGCGACGCGGCGCGTCGCGGCACGGACGTGATCTCCAGCCCGGACGCCTCGGCGCCGGTGCCCGCGGGCGCGACGGGGATCGTCGTCGTCGGCGAGACGCCGTACGCCGAGGGCTACGGCGACGTCGGCGGCCCGCAGTGGGCCTATGACCCCGGCGACGCCGGCGTCCCGCGGCCGCCGCAGACGATGACGCTGAACGCCGGCGACAAGGCCGCGGTCGACAAGGTCTGCGCCGCGGCGGCGACGTGCGTCGTGCTGGTCGTCTCCGGCCGGCCGCTGATCATCGACCCGGCGCAGCTGAGCGAGATCGACGGGCTCGTCGCCTCGTGGCTGCCCGGCAGCGAGGGCGAGGGCGTCGCCGACGTCCTCTTCGGGCGCGCGCCGTTCACCGGCAAGCTCCCGGTCACCTGGCCGCGGTCGATCGACCAGGAGCCGATCAACGTCGGCGACGCGCACTACGACCCGCTGTTCCCGTTCGGGTACGGGTTGCGGACGCGCTGAGCCCTGGACGCACGGCGGGCGCGAAGTAGTCTCCGCGCCCGCCGTGCTCCTCGCCGTCCCCAACGTCTCCGAGGGTCGTGACCTCGGGGCGGTCGCCGCGATCGGCGCCGCCTACCTGCGCGGCGGCGCGCGGCTGCTCGACACGCACGCCGACCGCGACCACCACCGCGCGGTCCACACGCTCGCGGCGCGGCCCGGCGTCCT
>JAOPZG010000628.1 GCA_025964215.1 Conexibacter sp. | reverse complement strand
ACTGCTGCACGCGCGTGGCGCGCCCGACGAGCACGAGCAGCAGACCGGTGGCGAACGGGTCCAGCGTCCCGCCGTGGCCGACCTTGGTCCTGCGCGGCAGCGTCCGCCGCACGCGGGCGACGACGTCGAACGACGTCGGCCCGGCCGGCTTGTCGACCAGGATCACGCCGGAGACCGGCCCAGAGGGCCGGCTCCGGGGCGGCAGCTCGCCTGACGGCTCGCTCCCGCGGCGATCGCCGTCCGTCACGCCGCCCTAGGCCGACGACGACAGCGCCAGCTGCGCCGCGACCTGCTCGCGCAGGAAGGCGACGAGCTCGTCGTCGCCGAGCTCGGTCGAGAAGCCGGCGGCCTGGCGATGGCCGCCGCCGCCGCCGGCGCGGGCGATGATCGACACGTCGACCTCGCCGTCGGCCGAGCGCAGCGAGACCTTCTTCGAGGCGCGCTCCGGACCTGAGCCGTCGACCTCGCGGGCCAGCGCCGCGACCTTCGTGTGCTCCACCGACCGCAGGTGGTCGATGATCCCCTCGGTGTAGCTGTCCTCGGCGCCGACGCCGTCGAAGTCCTCACGGGTGACGCGGGCGATCGTCAGCGCGCCGTCGTCGTGGCGCTCGACCCGCGCCAGCGCCCGGCCGAGCAGCTCGAGCTTCGCGTAGGGCATGTCCTCGTAGAGGCGCCGGTAGATCGCGTGCACCTCGACGCCGGCCTCGATCAGCTCGGCGGCCATCACGTGCGCCCGCGGCCCCGTGTTCTCATACATGAACCGGCCGGTGTCGGTGACGAGGCCGACGTACAGCGCCTCGGCCAGCTCCAGGTCGGGCTCGACGCCGAGCGCGCGCATCAGGTCCCACACGATCTCGGTGGTGCACGCCGAGGCGGGGTCGACGAGGTCGATCGTCCCGAAGCGCGTGTTGTCGTGGTGGTGGTCGATGTTGAGGATGTGGACGTCGTCGCCCTTGACGATCCCCAGCGGGTTGCGGTCGATGTTGCCGCAGTCGAGGTAGATGATCGTGCGATCCGGCAGATCGGTCGGCGGGACCGTCGAGAGGCCGGCGAGGTCGAAGAAGCGGTACTCGTAGGGCAGCGGGAACTCGTCGGCGGCCATCAGCATCACCGAGTCCTTGCCCAGCGCGGTGAGGATGCGATGCATCGCCACGAGCGAGCCGAGCGCGTCCCCGTCGGGATGCTCGTGCGTCACCAGGCAGAAGCCGTCGCCCGAGCGGATCTCGCGCAGGACCTCCTCCCGTGCCGCGCTCGCGCCGTTGCGCTCCATCAGCCCTCGTCCTCCGTGACGTCCTCGATGAGGGCCTCCAGCTTGGCGGCCTTCTCGGCGGTGTCGTCGAGCATGAACATCAGGGCCGGCGTGTGCTTGAGCCGCAGCTCGCGGGCGATCCGCGTCTGGAGGATCCCGTGCGCCGACGCCAGCCCCTGGATCGTCGCGGCCTTCTCCTCGTCGGTTCCGAACACGCTCACGAAGACCCGCGCCTGGCGCAGGTCTGCGCTCGTTCGCACCTCGGTGACTGTCACGAAACCGACCCGTGGGTCCTTGAGATCATGGGTTACGGCATCGCCGAGGACCTCGCGGACGGCTTCGTCCACGCGGCGCATGCGCGCTCCTCCGGAACCCATCCTAGACCCTCTGCATAGCGTCGAGGGATCGGAGCAGTGAGCAGCGTCTCATGCTGCGGCTCACCGCTCCGACCGGCAACTACGACGGCTGGAGCTCGCGCTCCACCTGCCGCGTCTCGAAGACCTCCAGCACGTCGCCTTCGCGAACGTCCTGGTAGCTGTTGAGCACGATGCCGCACTCGTAGCCGGCCGCGACCTCGCGGGCGTCCTCGTTGAAGCGGCGCAGCGTGTCGATGGTGGTCTCGGTGACGACCGTCCCGTCGCGGACGAGGCGGACCTTCGCCCCGCGGCGGACGACGCCGTCGGTGACGTACGAGCCGGCGATGGTGCCGATCTTCGACGCCTTGAACGTCTGGCGGACCTCGACGGTGCCGATCGTGTCCTCCACGATCTCCGGCGCGAGGAGGCCTGTCATGGCCGCGCGCAGGTCGTCGAGCGCCGCGTAGATCACCGAGTAGTTCCGGATCTCCACGCCCTGGCGGTCGGCCAGGGCCGCGGCGTCGCCGACGGGGCGCACGTTGAAGCCGATGATGACGGCCTCCGACGCGGCGGCCAGCATGACGTCGGACTCGTTGATCCCGCCGACGCCGCTGTGCAGCACGTCGACGCGGACCTCGTCCTGCGGCAGGCGGGCGATCTCGTCCTCGAGCGCCTCGACGGAGCCGGCGACGTCGCCCTTGATGACGAGCGGCAGCTCGGCCAGCTCGGCCTCGCGGGCCCGGCGGAAGACGTCCTCGAAGGACACCTTGCGACCGGAGCGGCGCGCCAGCGCCTCGGACTTCTCGCGCGTCTCGCGCTCGGCGGCGATGCGACGCGCCTCCTTGTCGCTCTCCACCACGCGGACGTGCTCGCCGGCGTCGGGGACGCCGTCGAAGCCGAGGATCTCCACGGGGTCGCCGGGGAGCGCCTCTTGGACGCGCTCGCCGCGGTAGTCGATCATCGCGCGGACGCGCCCCGGCTCGGGGCCGGCCACGATCGACTCGCCGATGCGCAGCGTGCCGCGCTGGATCAGGACCGTGACGACGGGGCCGCGGCCCGGGTCGAGCTTGGACTCGATGACGACGCCGGTGGCGTCGGCCGTCGGGTTGGACTCGAGATCCTCGAGCTCGGCGACCACGAGGATCGTGTCGAGCAGGTCGTCGAGGTTCTGGCCGGTCTTGGCCGAGACGTCGACGTACTCGGTCTCGCCGCCCCAGTCCGACGGCTGGAGGCCGAGCGTCGTGAGCTCGGTGCGCACCCGCGTCGGGTCCGCCCCCTCCTTGTCGATCTTGTTGACGGCGACCACGATCGGCACGTCGGCCGCGTTGGCGTGGTCGATCGCCTCGTTGGTCTGCGGGCGCGCGCCGTCGTCGGCGGCGACCACGATCACGGCGATGTCCGTCACCCGGGCGCCGCGGGCACGCATGGCGGTGAACGCCTGGTGGCCCGGGGTGTCCAGGACGGTGATCTTCTTGCCGTTGTGGTGGACCTGGTAGGCGCCGATGTGCTGCGTGATGCCACCGGCCTCGCCGGCGGCGACCTCGGTCTTGCGGACCGCGTCCAGCAGCGACGTCTTGCCGTGGTCGACGTGACCCATGATCGTGACGACCGGCGGGCGCTCGACGAGGTCCTCGGCGGCGTCGTCGTACTCGATCTCGTCGTCGGCCTCGTCGCTCAGCGTGACGATCTCGATCGTCTTGTCGAGCGCGTCGGCGACGGCCTGGATCTGGTCGTCGGCGAGGGTCTTGGTGACCATCGCCAGCACGCCCATGGACATGAGCTGCTTGATGACCTCGGGGACGCCGACGCCGAGGTACTCGGCGACGTCCTTGACCGTGGAGCCGGAGTTG
>JAOPZG010000622.1 GCA_025964215.1 Conexibacter sp. | reverse complement strand
CGCCGCCCAGCGGCCGCACGCCCGTGGCCTGCGCGACGGCGAAGCCCGCGGCCAGGGAGCCGGCGGCGACGGGCCAGGTGGGCGTCGGGCGATCCATGCCCCGCACGGTATCGCCGCCGCCGCTCCTCAGTTGAGCCGGGACAGCAGCCGCTGGTGCATCGCCTGCTGCGCGCTGCGTGGCCGCGCCCCTCGCGCAGGACGTCGGGCAGCAGGTAGGCCCGTCGAGCCGCGTCCGGACCTGCCGCGCGAAGTCGCTCATCGGCGCGAGTAGAACTCGACGATGAGGGACTCCTCGATCGGCGAGGTGATCTCCCGCCGCTCGGGCAGCCGCAGGACCTTGCCGGCGAGCCCGTCGAAGTCCGCCTGCAGCCACGAGCCGACGCCGCTGGTCAGCTCCGTCGCCTCGCGCACGAGCGCCTCGACCGGTGCGCCCTCGCGCAGCGTCACGACCTGGCCGGGGGCCACGGAGTAGGACGCGATGTCGACGCGACGGCCGTCGACCAGGAAGTGGCCGTGGCCGACGAACTGCCGCGCCTGGGCCCGCGTGGAGGCCGAGGCGGTAGACGACGTTGTCGAGCCGGCGCTCCAGGGCGACCAGCAGCTCGTCGCCGGTGCGCCCCCCGCGCCGGTCGGCGGCGGCGACGTAGCGGCGGAACTGCTTCTCGCGCACCCCGTAGTAGCGCTTGGCGAGTTGCTTGGCGCGCAGCTGCGTGCTGAAGACCGAGGGCTTGTTCGCCCGTCGCTGGCCGTGCTGGCCGGGCGGCAGCGGGCCGCGCCGCACCAGGGCGGACTTGCCGTTCAGGGCGCGCAGGCCCTTCAAGTACAACTCGACGCCTTCGCGCCGGGAGAGCCGCTCGACCGGCCCCGTGTGACGTCCCACTCGTATCTCCTACTGGGCGGTTGGCGTTGACTTTAGGGCACCCTAACACGCCCGGTGATCGGGATGCGCGATCGGTTTGTCGCGTACCCGCACGGGTAGGGTCGCCGGGCCATGTGGAACAGCCACGACACGCTCCTGGTCATCAAGCTGGTGGTCGCGATCGGGGTGATCGTGCTGCTGGTCGCCCGCTACAAGGTCCACCCCTTCATCGCGCTGACGATCGGCGCGCTCGGACTGGGGCTCGCGGCGCCCGAGGCGCCGGCCGATCTCCTCGACTCCTTCAAGGGCGGCGCGGGCGACACGCTCGGCAACGTCGGCATCGTCCTCGCGCTCGGCACGATGCTCGGCAAGCTGCTCGCGGAGTCCGGCGGCGCCGACCAGATCGCGACGACCGTGATCCGCCACAGCGGCAAGGACAAGCTGCCGTGGGCGATGGCGCTGATCGCTCTGATCGTCGGGATCCCGCTCTTCTTCGAGATCGGCGTCGTGCTGCTGGTCCCGATCATCTTCACCGTCGTGCGCGAGCTGAAGGCCGAGGGCCAGGAGGTCGACGGCAGCACCTACCTGCTGCTCGGCATCCCCGCGCTCGCCGGCCTCTCGGTCCTCCACGGCCTCGTGCCGCCGCACCCCGGGCCGCTGATCGCCATCGGCGCGCTGCACGCCGACCTCGGCACGACGCTCGCCTACGGCATCGTCATCGCGATCCCGACCGTCGCGATCTGCGGTCCGCTCTTCGCCCGCTACGCCTCGCGCTGGGCGACCGCGAGCCCGCCGCAGGAGCTGATCGACCAGATCGCCAAGGAGTCCAAGCACGACAACCCGCCGAGCTTCGGGCTGACGTTGTTCACCATCCTGCTCCCCGTCGCCATCATGTTGCTGCGCACGGCGGCCGACCTCGCGTTCGACGAGGGCGACAAGATCCGCGACTGGGCCGACTTCGTCGGCGACCCGATCGTCGCGCTGCTGATCGCGGTGCTCGTCTCGCTCGTCACGCTCGGCACGGCGCGCGGCTTCAAGACCGAGCAGCTCCGCGACTTCGTCACCGCCGGCCTCGCGCCCGCCGCCTCGATCCTGCTGATCATCGGCGCGGGCGGCGCGTTCAAGCAGGTGCTGATCGACAGCGGGATCGGCGACGCGATCGCCAAGGGCGTCGAGAGCGCCGGGATCTCCGCGCTGTTGTTGGGGTGGTTGGTCGCGGTCCTGATCCGCCTGGCGACCGGCAGCGCGACGGTGGCGATCACGACGGCGGCGGGGATCATGGCGCCGATCGTCACCAAGGACACGTCGGTCAACGGGCCGCTGCTCGCGCTCGCGATCGGCTGCGGGTCGCTCTTCCTCTCGCACGTCAACGACGCCGGCTTCTGGCTCATCAACCAGTACTTCGGGATGTCGGTCAAGGACACGTTCAAGACCTGGTCGGCGATGGAGACGCTGATCTCGTGCGTGGGGATGGCCGGCGTCATGCTCCTCTCCGTGATCGTGTGATCGTCGGCATCGACATCGGGACGACCAGCGCCAAGGCGGGCTGCTTCGACGCCGACGGCGTCGAGACCGGTGCGACGGAGGTGCCCTACCCGCTGCTCGAGCCCCAGCCGGGCTGGGCGGTGCAGGATCCGCGGGTGGTCGTCGACGCGGTGGTGGAGGCGACGCGTGGCGCGATCGCCGGCGCGGGCGGCCCGGTCGCGGGGCTCTCGTTCAGCACCGCGATGCACTCGCTCGTGGGATTGGATTCCCACGACGCGCCGATCACCGACCTGCTGACGTGGGCCGACCAGCGCGCCGCGCCGCAGGCCGAGCGGCTGCGGGCCGAGCGCCCGGAGCTGCACGGCCGGACCGGCACGCCGCTGCACCCGATGTCGCCGCTGACCAAGTTGGTGTGGTTCCGCGAGACCGAGCCGGAGCTCTTCGCGCGCGCCGCGCGCTGGGTCGGCGTGAAGGAGCTCGTCGTCCACCGGCTCACCGGCGAGTGGATCACCGACCACTCGGTCGCGTCGGGCTCGGGGCTGCTGCGCCTGAGCACGCTCGAGTACGACGAGCAGGCGCTGGAGGTCGCCGGGGTGCGCGTGGAGCAGCTCCCGGCGCTGGCGCCGACCAAGCACATCATGTCGCTCACGGCGGCCGGCGCGGAGGCGCTGGGCGCCGCCGCGGACGTCCCGCTCGTCCTCGGCGCGGGCGACGGGCCGCTGGCGAACCTGGGCGTCGGCGCCGTCCGGCCGGGCGTCGCGGCCTGCTCGATCGGGACCTCGGGCGCGCTGCGGCTGATGGTCGAGCGCCCGGTCATCGACAAGGCGGGGCGGGTGTTCTGCTACGCCTTGACCGAGGACCGCTGGCTCGTCGGCGGGGCCATCAACAACGGCGGCGTCGTCTTGCAGTGGGCGGGCGACGCGCTGGCGCCGGAGCTCGGCGAGCACGGCGAGGAGGAGCT
>JAOPZG010000621.1 GCA_025964215.1 Conexibacter sp. | reverse complement strand
ATCCCGTCGAGCCTGCCGCGCCGCTGGAGCTCCACCAGCGCGACGTGCGCGCCGTTGGGCTCCTTGTCCTCCAGCGTCTGGAAGCGGTTGCCGTAGAAGTGCCAGAACCGCTCGGGGTCCGCGCGCCACGCGTCGATGTGCGCGACCTCCATCGGGTTCACGTACTCCCACAGCCCGGTCCCGGGCGAGCGGAAGTCGGGGATCCCGGACGGCACCGAGATCCCCGCGCCCGTGAGCGCGACGACCGACTCGGCCTCCCGGATCAGGGAGGCGAGCCGCTCGATGGCGAGCGCTCGCCCAGAGGGCGAGGCTCGCTGCGGGTCCTCGCCCGGGGGCTCGGACCCGCGGTCAACGGTCTGCCGCATGCGCCGAGGCTAGCGGCCCTGCCAGTTCGGCTTGCGCTTGGCGAGGAAGGCGCTGATGCCCTCCTTGCCGTCCTCGGAGGCGAAGACGCGCGCGAACGCGGCCTTCTCGCCCTCGATGCCCGCGTCCAGGTCGCCGGCCGCGGAGACCAACTTGACCTCGGCCAGCGCCAGCGGCGCCGACTCGGCGAGCTTGCGCGCCCACGCGAGCGCGGTGTCGAGCAGCTCGTGGTCGGGGACCGAGCGGTTGACGAGGCCGAACTCGTAGGCCTCGACCGAGCCGACCGGGTCGCCGGTCAGGTTCATCTCGAGCGCCTTGTTCTCGCCAACCAGCCGCGGGAGGCGCTGCGTGCCGCCGAAGCCGGGGATGATCCCCAGCTTGATCTCGGGCTGGCCGAAGATCGCCGACTGCGCCGCGATCCGCACGTCGCAGGCCATCGCCAGCTCGCAGCCGCCGCCGAAGGCGAGGCCGTTGACCGCCGCGATCGTCGCGACGCCCTTGGTCTCCAGCTCGCGGAAGAGCGCGTGCGCGCTGTGGATCAGCTCCGCCCCGCTCGCCTCGTCGAGCGTCGTGAACGCCTTGATGTCGGCGCCCGCGCTGAACAGGAACGGGTTGGACGAGGCGATGATCAGCGAGCGGACGCCGTCGGCCTGCACCTTCTCCCAGACCTTGCCGAGGTCGCGGATGACCGACGGCGCGATCGAGTTCATCTGGCCGTTGGCGAGCCAGGCGATCGCGGTCTCGCCGCGCGACTCCAGCTTGACGACGGCCTCGTCGCCCGCGGGCTGCTCGGCGTCGGGCTGCGGGTAGGCGTAGAAGCCCTGGCCGCTCTTCTGGCCGAGGCGGCCCTGGGCCACGAGGCGGCGCAGGATCGTCGGCGGCTCGAAGCGCTCGCCCCACTTCTCCTCGGCGGCCTCGAGCCGCTCCAGGAGCGTGTCGAGGCCCTCGACGTCGGCCTTCATGAACGGCGGCAGCAGGCCGCGCCGCGGGTCGAGGCCGGCGCCGGCCATCATCCCGAAGTCGATGTCGCGGTGGCTCGCGACGTTCTCCTCGAGGACGAGCGCGGCCTCGACGAAGGTCTTCAACACCAACTTCTCGACCAAGTCCTCCACGTTGGGGGCGGCGTCGCCCTCGAGGTTCGCGTTGCCCTCGGTGTCGTAGAAGCCGTTGCCGCCGGTCTTGGCGCCGAGCTTGCCGTCGGCCACGAGCTTGGACATGCCCTCGGGCACGTAGAAGCGGTCGCCGTAGGAGTCGCGGAGGTGCTCGGCGACGTGCAGGACGGTGTCGAGCCCGAGCAGGTTGATGAGGAAGTACGGCCCCATCGGGACGACGTTCGCGGCGCCGACGCCCTCGTCGATCTGCTTGATCGAGAGGCCCTGCTCCTCCTGGTCGCGCCAGACCTCGGCGATGCCGGAGTTGAGGATGCGGTTGACGACGAAGCCCGGGACCTCGGCGCAGATGATCGGCTGCTTCTTGATGGCCTGCGCGAAGGTGACGGCGGCCTGCGTGGTCTCCGAGGACGTGTCGTCGCCCTCGATGACCTCGATCAGCGGCATGATCGACGCGGGGTAGAAGTAGTGGAACCCGACGACCTTGTCGGGACGCAGGGTCGCGTCGCCGATCTCGGTGATCGACAGCGACGAGGTGTTGGAGGCGAGGATCGCGTGGCCGGGCGTGACGGCGTCGAGCTCGGCGAAGACCGCCTGCTTGATGTCCATGCGCTCGGGGACGGCCTCGATGACGAAGTCGACGTCGCCGAAGCCGGAGTAGTCGGTCGTGCCCTCGATCAGCCCGACGATGCGATCGACCTCGGCCGCGGCCTGCTCCTCGGTGAGCTTGCCCTTCTTGACCAGGCGGCCGATCTGGCCGGCGGTGACGTTGCGGGCCTCGGTGAGCCCGGCGTCGACGAAGTCCTGCTTGACGTCCTTGAGGACGACGGGGAAGCCGGCGGCGGCGATCGTCTGCGCGATCTGCCCGCCCATCGTTCCGGCGCCGACGACGGCGGCCTTGAACACGAACATGAGTGTCGGGAACCCTTCTGGTGGCGAACGTTCGGGGGTGGTGCGACCGGGGACACTAGCCAGATCGGGCTAGCGGAGACGGCCCGGGCTGTGAGTGGGGTCACGCAACGCCCTCGCGCTGTTACAAGCGTGTCACAATGTGTCCTGACCCCATCTCCCCGGAAGGACCCGCATGACCCGTCGCATCATCTCCGCCGTCAGCCGGGCGCTCAGCCCGCGCCCGCACCACACGCCCAACGACCACCCGCACTTCCACCAGGGCGCGCAGGGCAACGTCGCCGCCTGCTTCGCGAGCGGCTGCGAGAGCCCGAAGCTCCACGTCTAACTAGACGTACCGCGTCCACCCGCTGCCGCCCACGGGCGGCAGCGGCCGGTCGTCGGGCCACAGCTCGACGGCCCGCCCGGCCGCCTCGCGGATCGGCCCGGAGTCGACCTCCACCAGCACCTCGTCGATCCCCTCCGCCGGCCAGCTCAGCGCGAACGTGAGCGGCCCGGGCGGCGGCAGCGGCCACAGCCAGAAGCTCTGCGTCCAGCGCCGCCGGCCGCCGGAGCCGCCCCGCGGCCACAGCACGATCTCCTTCGCCGCGTCGCCGGTCAGCCGCCGCTCGTGGAGGTGGCGATCGCCGCCGACCGCCTTGCGCCCGTCGGCGAAGCCGACCCCGAAGCGCGGCGACGCCTCACCCGCGCCATCCAGCCGCGGCGCCATCGCCTGCGGCTCCAGCGCCGCGACGCGCCCGAGCACCGTCAGCGTCAGCTCGAACCCCGTCGGCGCGACCGCCACCCCGCCGAGCCAGGCCGCCCAGTCCGCCGTCCGCGCCAGCAGGACGTCCAGCGCGGCCGTCGCCAGCACGACCGTCTCCGGCGGCCCGGTCCACGGCGGCGAGCGGTACTCGACGTGCGCCTCCGGTGCGGGCGGCGGCGGGAGCTCGTCGAAGAACGGCATCAGACGATCGTGTCCCCCACCTCGAGCTCGCGCTGGAAGCGCGCGAGCGTGCGCTTGAGCGAGTCGCGCATCGGGCGGCGGGCGAAGCGGTCGATGACGAAGGCCTGCGGGCCGTCCATCTTGAGGCGGTAGTCGAGCGAGAGCACGACGCGGCAGCCGGCCTCGGTCGGGTGGAACGCGATCCGCTGGGTGCCGGTGATCTTCTCGTCCTCGACGGCGACGCTCTGGCCCATGCGGGCCTCGTGCTCGGTGACGCGCTCGTCCACGCGGCCGCGGCCGTCGACCTTCGCGTCCCAGAGGACGCGGCCGGCGCGCGGCCAGTCGCCCTCGACCTTCGCGACGTGCGCCAGGCCGTCGACGAACGTCGGCCAGCGGCTCGTGTCGTACCACAGCTCCTCGGCCGCGCTGGCGAGCGCGGCGACCTGCACCTCGGCGCGGACGCGTCCCATGGTCCGGTGTTCTACAGGCCCAGCGAGGATTTGATGTCCGAGAGTGCCTCGGCGACCGCGTCGAGACGCGGTCCGACGGCCTCCGCGAGGCGCGTCCGCTCGGCCTCCCCGTCCGCCGTGAGCCGGTAGAAGCGGCGCGAGCGGCGCTCCGGGTGCTCCCACTCCCCCGCGATCAGGCCGTCGGCCTCGAGGCGGCGCAGCAGCGGGTACATGGTGTTGGGGTTGACGGCGATCAGGCCGCGCGAGAGCGTCTCGACGCGCTCCATCAGCGCGTTGCCGTAGGACGGGCCGTCGGCCAGGAAGTGCAGGACGAGCAGCGGCAGGACGCCGGCACGGCGCAGCT
>JAOPZG010000615.1 GCA_025964215.1 Conexibacter sp. | reverse complement strand
CGCGGCAGCCGCCTCGACGGCGGCGCGCAGCGAGTCGACCGGATGCGCGGCGCTCACCGCGACGCTCCGGCCGACGGGGTGTGGGTGGTGGCGAACAACGTCTCGAGTCGGTCCATGGTGCGTGGGGTTCCCATCGCCATGATGACGTCCCCGACCGCCAACGCCGTCTCCGGCTGCGGCTGGGGCTGGAAGCCGCCCGCAGCGGGGCGCAGCCCGACGATGTACGAGCCGCCGCGGATGTCGCCGATCGTCTGCCCGACGCCGACGCAGCCGGCGGTCACGGTGATCTCCTCCATCCGGTACTCGGCGGCGACGTCGCGGACGCCGGAGACCTGCGGGTGCAGCGCGATCCGCGCCATCTCGGCGCCCGAGGCCTTGTAGGGCGAGATGACGCGCGAGGCGCCGGCGCGGATGAGCTTGCGCTCGGAGTCCTCCTGCGAGGCGCGCGCCACGATCGCGATGTCCGGCGAGAGCTCGCGCGCGGTGAGCGTGATGAAGACGTTCTCGGCGTCGGAGTCCACGCACGCGACGACGGCCCGCGCGCGGTCGATCCCCGCCTGGCGCAGCGCGCGGTCGTCCGACGGCTCGGCCTCGATGAAGCGCACGTTGACGCCGCTGGCGAACTCCCGGTTCGCCGGGTCGGCGTCGATGATCACGAACCGCGCGCCGGCGCCCTTGAGATCGCGCGCGACCTGGCGACCCACGCGGCCGTAGCCGCAGATGATGAAGTGGTCGCTGGTGGCATCGATCATCTTCTGCATCCTACGCGCGGCCAGCAGGTCGGCCACGTGCCCGGCGACCAGCAGCTCGGTCACCGAGACCAGCCCGTAGAAGAGCGTCCCGACGCCGAGGACCGTCAGCAGCACGCGGACGACCTCGACGCCGATCTTGTGCTCCGGCGGGTAGGCGCCGGTCGTCGCGACGACGTCGAGCGCGTGCAGGAACCCCGTCCAGATCGAGACGCCCTCGGTCAGCGAGAGCGCCACCGTGCCGACCGCGATCAGCCCCGCGATCGCGAGGCCGAGCTTCGCCAGCCGCGCCACGAACTGCGCGAGCTCGCGCTCGGCCGGCGTCTTCGGTGTGCGGTCGTGCTCGGCCATCAGTAGTGATAGGGCTCGTTGCCGAGGATCTTGTGCGCGCGGTAGACCTGCTCGAGCAGGACCACGCGCGCGAGCTGGTGCGGGAGCGTCATCGGCCCGAACGAGAGCCGGTGGTCGACGCGGTCGAGCTCGACCCCTCCGAAGGCCCCACCGATCACGAACCAGACGTCGCGGCCGTCCATCCGCCGGGCCTCCATCCAGCGGCTGAAGGCGACCGAGTCCATGGCCTCGCCGCCGCTGTCGAGCAGCGAGACGAACGCGCGCTCCGGGATGCGCTTGGCGACCTGCTCGTCGTCGCGGACCTCGATCACCTCGACCCTCGCCTGACCACCCAGCAGCTTGCGGTAGTGCTGCACGTCGTCCGCATACGGGGGCTTGATGCGGCCGACGGCCAGCACGACGATCTTCATGAGGTTGCGATACTGGCACGCATGGCTGACGAGCACCAAGAGCCCGAGCGTCACATCAACATCCACTTCGATCCGAAGCAGATGGCGGGCCACTACGCGAACTTCGCGAACGTGAGCCACTCCGACTACGAGTTCACCGTGACCTTCGCGCGCGTGGACCACGAGGTCGAGGAGGAGGAGGTGCCCGGCGTCGTCGTCACGCGCGTGAACCTCTCCCCGAAGTTCATGCGCGAGCTGATCGACGCGATGCAGGACAACTACTCCAAGTGGGAGACCCGCGAGGGCATCAAGAACCTCCCGGAGTACGGCGGTCCGGACGACGCTGCAGGATCCGGTCCCGCCGGGTCCTGAGCGCGCTCCCCGCGATAGCCTGACCCGCGGTCCGGGCGCTTGCGAGCGCTCTTTTCACATGCGCATCGCGGTTCTCTCCGACATCCACGGCAACCTCCACGCCCTCGACGCGGTCCTGTCCGACGTGGAGCGCGAGGACGTGCACGAGGTCTGGTGCCTGGGCGACGTCGTCGGCTACGGCGCCGACCCCAACGACTGCTGCGCGCGCGTGCGCGAGCAGGTCGACGTCGTGCTCTGCGGCAACCACGACATGGCGGTCACCGGCGAGCTCTCGCTCGAGGAGTTCTCGCGCGGCGCGGCGATCGCGGCGCGCTGGACGCAGGAGGTCCTGCGCCCCGACCACGCCGCGTGGCTGCGGGCCCTGGCGCCCGCCGGCGAGGCGCGCGACGTCGGCCTCTACCACGGCAGCCCACGCGATCCGGTGTGGGAGTACGTGCTCAGCTCGCTGCTCGCCGAGCTCTGCTTCGACGCGATGAGCCCGCGGATCGGCCTCGTCGGCCACTCGCACGTCGCGCTCTCCTTCGTCCGGCCCGAGGGCGAGCCCGCCACCGGCGAGCCGCGGCGCGGCGGCGACGCCGTCGACCTCTCGACCGGCGAGTGGATCCTCAACCCCGGCAGCGTCGGCCAGCCCCGCGACGGCGACTCGCGCGCCGCCTGGCTGCTGCTCGACCTCGACCTCTGGCGCGCGCAGTGGCGGCGCACCGAGTACGACATCTCCGGCGCCCAGGCGGCGATCCGCAACGCCCGGCTACCGGGCTCGTTGGCGGAACGCCTGGAGTACGGTCAATAGGCGTGGTCCGTCTCCCCCACCTCCTCGCGCTGCTCTGCGGCCTCGCAGCGGCGCTGGCCGTCGGCTGCGGCGACCGGTCGAACCTGATCCCGTCGAGCCGCGCCGCCGAGCTGACCCAGCAGCTGGCCTCGATCAAGGCGGCGATGGACGCCGGCCAGTGCGACGGCCTGATGACCAAGGTCGACACGTTCCACGACGACGCGACGAACCTCAGCAGCTCGGTCGACACGCGGCTGCGCAAGCGCCTCAACCAGGGCGCGGTCTCGCTCCAGAGCCACGCGCTCGCGACCTGCCAGGCGCACGCCGACGAGCAGCAGCAGGCCTCCGACACGGCTCCCTCGGACACGATCCCGCCGGACACGCAGACCGACACGCAGCCGACCGAGACCTCCACGGAGACGACGCCGACGGTGCCGCCGACCGACACCTCGACCGACACGGTCCCGACGACGCCGACGCCCACCACGCCGGTGACCCCGACCACGCCGGACACCGGCGGCGGGACCGGCACGACGACCACGCCGTCCGACAACGGCGGCACCTCGCCGGACGGGGAGACGCCGTGAGCGCGGACGCGTCGAAGACGATCGCGGGCCGCTACGAGCTGGGCGAGCGCCTCGGCCTCGGCGGGATGTCGACCGTCCTGGTCGCGTTCGACACGCGGCTGGAGCGCTACGTCGCGGTCAAGCTGCTCGCCGAGCACCTCGCCGACGACGCGCAGTTCGTCACCCGCTTCCGCCGCGAGGCGATGGCCGCCGCGCGGCTCGTCCACCCCAACATCGTCCAGGTCTACGACTTCGGCCTGGACG
Organism: Conexibacter sp.; assembly: GCA_025964215.1. Lineage (GTDB taxonomy): Bacteria > Actinomycetota > Thermoleophilia > Solirubrobacterales > Solirubrobacteraceae > Baekduia. Next base: position 704 of record JAOPZG010000615.1, on the reverse strand, counting down.
AGCGCAGCGGCCGCCACTACATCGTCATGGAGCGGATCGTGGGCCCGTCGGGCGCGCAGGTGCTCCGCGACCGCGGCCACCTGCCGGTCGACGAGGCGGTCGACTGGATCGCCCAGGCCTGCCGAGGGCTCGAGTACGCGCACCGCCACGGGCTCGTCCACCGCGACGTCAAGCCCGGCAACCTGCTGCTCTCCGAGGCCGACGGGACGATCAAGCTCGCGGACTTCGGGATCGCCAAGACCGCCAGCGACGAGTCCTCGATCACGCAGGTGGGCTCGGTCCTCGGCACCGCCGCCTACCTCGCGCCCGAGCAGGCCGCCGGCGAGGAGGCCGGGCCGCCCGCCGACCTCTACGGCCTCGGCGTCGTCGCCTACCAGCTGCTCTCCGGCCGCCTGCCCTACGAGGCCGCGTCGCTGACCGAGCTGGCGCTCAAGCAGCAGCGCGAGATCCCGCCGCCGCTGCACCACGTCAACCCGGACGTGCCGCCCGCGCTCGCCGTCGCGGTCGAGCGCGCGCTGGCGCTGACGCCGGCCGAGCGCTACGCGAGCGCCGACCAGATGCGCAAGGCCGTGGTCGAGGGCGCGCAGGGGATCGGGCCGGACGCCGAGGCCACGCGGATCACCTCGCGCCGCGGCGAGGACCCGACGTCGGCCACGACGGTCCTGGCCGGCGAGCCGGGCACGGGCCCGATGGTCGTCCCGCGC
>JAOPZG010000485.1 GCA_025964215.1 Conexibacter sp. | reverse complement strand
CAGGCCGTTGGCCGCCGCCACGATCCCCGCCGCCGCGTAGCTCCCGCTCAGCGCGTGGGCATGGACGACGAGCAGCACGCCGGACCCCGCGAGCGGGATGCGGGCGAGCACGTTCAGGACGAGGAGGCGGACGACCCCCGGATGGCGCAGCACGACGGACACGCCATCCAGCATCGGTCACGCCACGGCTTCGCGCCAACGGATTCGAACCCACGCGAATCCACCGCTACGCTGAAGCCCACGTGATCGCCTACCGCTTCGGCCACGAGGACCTCCTCCGCACGCGCTTCGCGATCTCCCCGCTGATGGAGCTCTCGGGCTCCGTCGAGGCCCTCCGGCAGCCCGAGAGGTTCTCGATCCACCAGCCGTGGGCCGCGTGGGCGACGCCACGCACAGCCGGCCTCGAGTGGGATCTCCTCGACGCCGTCATCCCACAGAACGCCAGCTCATACCCGGATTTCGTCAGCCCGCCGCCACTCGAGCCTCAGGCTCGACTGGAGGGTGAGCTTCAACGCGTTCTCGCGACCGACCACGCGCAGGTCGCAGCAGAGCTGCGCATGGCCTACCCCGACGGCCTCCCGCCCGCCGCGCAGCCCTTGATCGACGACCCCGCCCGCGGCCTCGAGCGCCTCGTCGCCCAGATGCGCGCCTGGTGGGACGCCGTGCTCGCGCCGAAGTGGGAAGACATCCTCGCGATGGTCGAGTCCGAGGTCGCGGGCCGCGGCCGGCGGCTCGCCGAGGTCGGGCCGTCAGCCGCGTTCGCCGACCTCAACGACGGCGTCCGCTGGCACGACGGCCGCGTCGAGGTCGCGGCCAAGGCCGAGCGCGAGGTCGACCTCGCCGGCCGCGGCCTGCTGCTCGTCCCCGCCGCCTTCGCGTGGCCCGACGTCTGGCCGATGACCGACGCGCCGTGGCAGCCGGCGATCGTCTACGCGCCCCGCGGCGTCGCCGACCTGTGGGCGCCCGCGAGCCAGGACAGCGGCGCGCTCGAGCAGCTCCTCGGCGCCCGCCGCGCCGCAGTCCTGCTCGCGCTCGACCGTCCTGTCTCGACCTCCGAGCTCGCGCGCCGCCTCGCCGCCAGCCCGGCCGGCGTCTCCTTGCACCTCAAGGTCCTCCAGCGCGCGGGCCTGATCACCAGCCGCCGCGACGGCCGCCAGGTCCTCTACGACCGCACGCGCACCGGCGAGCAGCTCCTGCGCACCGCTACGCGCTGAAGAACTGCCCGTGGAACCCGAACGGCACGTGGTGCGGCGCCTCGGCGCGCGCGATCTCCTCGAACGACGCCGCGTCGAGCATCAGCAGGAACGAGGAGCCGGCGTCGGCGTCCAGCACCACCGACAGGACGACGCCGTCGTCCTCGGCCACGCCGCCCGGCCGCGGCACGAAGATCGGCTCGCCGGCCCACGCGTTCGGCTCCTCCCACACCGCGAACGACCCATCCTCGACGTCGATCTTCACCAACCGCTTCAAGAACGCCGCGTCGCCCGCGCTGCCGCCGTAGACATAGCGGTACGGCAGCCCGTTGCGCGTCCGGTAGGCGATCCGCGGCAGCTCCAGGTCCACGTCCGCCAGCTCGCGCGCCACCGCCACGCCGCTGCCCGCGCCGAGGGTGAGCCGCAGCGGCCGCGCGCCCAGCGTCGAGTGCCCCGAGCCCGACCGCAGCCGCTCCAGCTCGAGCAGCTCGATGATCGACGCGTCCTCGTGCGCGCACAGGTCGAGCACGACCTCCTCGCCGTCCTCGAACGCGTTGATGGTGTGGAAGACGAAGAACGGGTCTGCCGTCCACGTGCGGTGGTGCGCGCCCGTCTCGCGGTCGAACGCGTGGATCCGGACGCCCAGCTCCGGCTTCCACTTGTAGTTCTTGATGAACGCCTTGCCGCCGACCGCCAGGCGCAGCGGGTTGACGACGAGCGGGTTCTCGATCAGCAGCGCGAACCGCGGCGTGATCGCGAAGGAGTGCATGTAGGACGGCTCGCGCACGGCCATCGTCGCGAGCGTCCGCGCCTCGGTCGACGAGCGCCGCGCGTAGACGCGGTACTCGCTCTTCGCGCCGAGGTGCGCGGCGAAGTTCACGAGCTCGCCGCGCTCCGGATCGTGGTGCGGATGCGCCGTCGTGATCTGCCCGAAGCCCGCCGCGCCCTTGTCGTGGCCGAGCGTCTCCAGCGTCTCGGCGTCGAAGCGCACCGGGATCGGCGTCTCGGTCATCGCGATGTACTCGTCGCCGAGGCGCGCGAGGTTGACGTTGGCGTTGTCGGTCAGCTCCGGGCTGAACAGCGACTGGACGCGCTGGAAGAGCGAGCGGCACGGGTCGGTCGCGAAGCCGTTGATCGACTTGCCGCCGGAGGCCAGGGCCGCGCGCCGCGCGTCGGTGTCCAGGAAGCGGCTCGCGTAGGAGACCGAGCCGTCGCCGGCGAAGCCGAAGCGGTTGAGCATCGCCATGCCGTCGAACCAGTGGGAGACCGAGCGCTCGGCGAAGTCCATCTGCGCGGGCGTGACGCGCACCAGGCCGCCGCGCAGCCACTCGGGCACGGTGCCCGACAGCGGCAGCGCGTCGACGCGCACCTCTTCCGTCTGGTCGGCGAAGCCGAGCCGATGGTCCGTCTGCGTGCCGGATACGATGCTCATGGTGCGAACGGTACCGTCCGAAAGAGACCATTGCAAGACCCGAAGCTGACGCCCACCTCTTACATCGTGCTCGGCCTGCTCGAGGCCGCCGCGCCGCAGGAGGCCACGCCGTACGACCTCAAGCAGCTGATGGCCGTGAGCGTCGACAACTTCTGGTCGACGCCGCACGCCCAGGTCTACCGCGAGCCCGAGCGCCTCGTCGCCGGCGGCCACGCCACCGAGCGCCGCGAGGAGACCGGCCGGCGCCGGCGCTTCTACGCGATCACCGACCGCGGCCGCGCCGCCCTGCAGGCGTGGCGCCACACCGCGCCCGACGAACTGCCGGAGCTGCGCGACTCCGGCGTCCTCAAGCTCTTCTTCGGCGCCGACCCCGCGGTCGTCGCCGACCACCAGATCGCCGTCCACCAGGCCAAGCTGGCCGACTACCGCGCGCTCCGCGACGACATCGCCGCGGTCATCCCGCCCGGCCAGCTCCGCGCGCTCGACATCGGCATCGCCCACGAGCAGGCGATGATCGACATCTGGTCAGATCTCAGCGCACCCGACTCAAGGGGTCTGACCCCCTGAGGGCGTGCGAAGCAAGGGGTCTGACCCCTACCAGTGGACGCCGCGCATGATGTTCGCCATCGCGATCTGCTCGACCGATGCCTTCTCGCTGGGGTCGGACTCGCCCTTGGCGGCCGCCGAGTCCGGGAAGACCTTGTAGGCCATGTGGAGGATCTGGTCGACGGCCTTCGGCGCGACGGCGTAGAGGACCTCGCCGAAGGTGCCCAGGCGCGTGTTGATCTGCTTGGGCTTGGCGCGGATCGCCTCGCAGATGATGTCCCCGGCCTCGTCGGGCGAGATCGTCGGGAACGAGTCGTAGATCTTGGTCGGCGCGATCATCGGCGTCCGGACCAAGGGCATGTGGATGGTCGTGAACGTGATGTTGTCGCCGATGACCTCGGAGGACGCGACGCGGGTCCACGCGTCCAGCGCGGCCTTCGACGCCACGTACGCGCTGAAGCGCGGCGGCGAGGTCTGCACGCCGATCGACGACACGTTGACGATGTGGCCGAACTTGCGCTCGCGCATGTGCGGGAGCAACCCCATGGTCAACTTGATCGTGCCGAGGTAGTTGAGCTGGACGGTCCGCTCGAAGTCGTGGAAGCGGTCCTGGCTCAGCGCGATCGAGCGCCGGATCGAGCGCCCGGCGTTGTTGACCAGCATGTCGACGGAGAGGTGGTCGGCGAGGATCTTCTCGACCAGCTCGTCGATCGAGTCCAGCGCGCTCAGGTCGGCGCTGTAGGCGTACGCCGTGCCACCGGCGCGCACGATCTCGTCGCGCGCCGCCTCGAGCTTGTCCATCGAGCGGGCGACCAGGATCGGGATCCCGCCGGCCTTCGCGATCTTCATCGCCGCCGAGAGGCCGATGCCCGACGAGGCGCCGGTGATGACCACCGTCTTGCCGTTGACGGCGTGCTCGAACGAGCGGTCCTTGTAGAGGTCCGGGTCCAGCGTCCGCTCCCAGTAGTCCCACAACTTGGTCGCGTAGCTGTCGAGCTCGGGGACCGCGATGTCGCTGCCGGCGAGCGCGCGCTCGGTGTCGCGCGTGTCGAACTGGCAGCTGAGGCCGACGTGCTCGACGACCTCCGGCGGGATCCCGAAGTCCTTCAGGATGGAGTCGCGCACGCCCTTCAGCGCGGGCAGCTTCATGACCATCGACAACGTGCCCTTGGGCAGCATGTCGATGAGCTTCTTGTCGATCCGCATCGCCATGTGCGGCGCGTGGCCGGCGCGGGCGAACGTGTTGAGGATGTCGCCCGAGCGCTGGCCCTTGGGGTGGGCGAGGTGGAACGCCTGGCCGTCGAGGCCGTCCTCGTGCGCGATGTGGTCCATCGCCTTGGCGACGTAATCGACCGGCACGATGTTGGTCCAGCCGAGCTCCGGGCCGATCAGCGGCGCCCACTCGGGCAGCCAGCCGCGGATCTTCTGGATGGCCTTGAAGAAGTAGTACGGGCCGTCGACCTTGTCCATCACGCCGGTCTGCGAGTGGCCGACCACGACGGCGGGGCGGTAGACGCGGAACGGGACGGTCGAGTCCTCGCGGGCGATCTTCTCCGACTCGAACTTCGTGCGGTGGTACGGCGAGGGGAGCTTCTGGCCCTCGTCGAACATGTCCTCGCGGAACAGGCCGCGGTGGGCGCCCGCGGCGGCGACCGAGGACGTGTGGTGCAGGATCCCGGCCTCGAGCGCGTTGGCGAGGTCGACCGCGTGGCGCGTGCCCTCGACGTTGAGCTTCTCGTTGCGCTCGTCGTCGGCGGTCATGTCGTAGATCGCCGCGAGGTGGAAGAAGTGGTCGATCTTCCGGCGGTGCTCGGCGATCCACGCCTCGTCGACGCCGAGCTTCGGCTCGCCCAGGTCGCCGAGGACCGGATGGACGCGCGCGGCGCCGTCCGGCCACGAGGCGATCAGGGAGGCCAAGCGGTCCTGCGAGGACTCGCGGACCAACACGTACACGTCGCCGGTGCGATTGCGCAGCAGCTCCTCGACGAGATGTCGACCGATGAAGCCCGTCGCTCCGGTCACGAAATACGCCATGCAGACCTCTCCTCGCTCAGACCCGGTTCCCCACCCACCAAGTTGGCGATCCTATACGCCCGCGCCATCGCCCCCGCGCCCTTCCCCTCCCGCGAAGCGCGCCGCGCCCGCCTGGGCGTCGGCGAAGACCGCGGGACCGGCGGCCGCCTCGAGCGCCAGCCCGTCGGCCAGCGGCAGCCCGGCGCCCTCGATCGCCGCGCGGCGGTCGGCGAGCATCGTCTCCTGCGGGAACGACGCGAGCCCCTCGGCCCACTCGAGCGCGCGCCGCAGCGCGCCGCCCGTCGGGACGACCTCCGTCACCAGCCCCATCGCCAAGGCCTCGTCGGCGTCGACGATCCGGCCGCTCAGGATCAGGTCGAGCGCGCGCCCGAGCCCGACGACGCGCGGCAGCCGCTGCGTCCCGCCGTCGATCAGCGGCACGCCCCAGCGCCGCTCGGGGCAGCCGAAGGACGAGGCGTGCGTGGCGATCCGCAGGTCGCACCAGAGCGCGAGCTCCAGCCCGCCGGCGAGGCAGAAGCCGTCGATCGCGGCGATCGTCGGCTTGCTCGGCGTCAGCCGCGTGAAGCCCAGCGGGCCCTCGGGGAGCGTCAGCCGGCCGGCGTAGGTGTCGACCGCCTTGAGGTCGGCGCCCGCGCAGAACGCCACGCCGCCGGCGCCGGTCAGCACCAGCACGCGCGCAGCGTCGTCCTGCTCGAAGCGGAGGTAGGCCGCGTGCAGCGCCTCGGCCGTCGGCCCGTCGACCGCGTTGCGGCGCTCCGGGCGGTCGATCGTCACGACCGCGGCGGCGCCCATCTGCTCGTAGTGCACGGGTTCTGACATGGGCGGACCTTAATCCCCCCGTTGGTCGAGGTCGCCGCGGCGCGGCCCCAATAGGCTTCAAAGCTGATCATGGCCCGTCTCTCCGAACGCGACGTGCGTGCGGTGCTGGACCTCGTCGGCGAGGCGAACGACGCCGAGGACCTGGCCGAGTTCCGCGCGGGCGTGCTGCCCGCGCTGCGCCGCCTGCTCCCGGCGGACTTCGTCGCCTACAACGAGCTCGTCGACGGCGGGGTGCCCGTGGCGACGATCACGGACCCGCTCGCGCCCGAGGAGCAGCTCGCCGGCTGGGCGCGCCACGCGGCGCAGAACCCGCTCTACCAACGCTTCGTCCGGACCCGCGACGGCCGCGCCTACTCGTTCTCCGACGTGATCTCGCGCCGCGACCTCGAGGCGCTGGAGCTCTACCGCGAGGTCTTCGTGCCGATGGGCCTGCGCGACCAGGTCGCGTTCGCGCTGCCCGCGCCCAAGCACCTCGTGATCGCGATCGCCGTCTCGCGCGGCGGCCCGGACTTCACGCAGCGCGACCGCGACGTCCTCGACCTCGCGCGCCCGCACCTCGTCCAGGCCTACCGCAACGCGGAGCTGCGCCAGCGCAGCGCGACGCTGGTCGAGAGCCTGCGCCAGGGGCTCGACGACACGCGCTCGGCGGTCGTCGTGCTCGACGTCGACGGCCAGGTCGCGTTCGCGACCGACGCCGGTCGCGCGGCGCTCGCCCGCGTCGAGGGCGTGGCGATCCGCCGCCACGACGACGCCACCGTGCCGCAGGCGATCACCGACTGGGTCCAGCGGCCGGAGGGCGGCCACGCGCTGGCGCTCGGCGGCGGCCTCGTCGCGCGCGTCATCCGCGGCCGCGGACGCGGCACCGGCGACGTCCTCTTCTTCGACGAGGCGCGCCAGGTGCTCTCGCATCGCGGGCTGCTCGACCTCGGCCTCAGCCACCGCGAGGCCGACGTCCTGCAGGAGCTCGCGCGCGGCAGCACGTCGGCGGACGTCGCCGAGACGCTGGGGATCAGCGAGCGCACGGTGGCGAAGCACAGCGAGCGGATCCACCGCAAGCTCGGCGTGCGCTCGCGCGCGCAGGCGATCGCGACGGCGGCAGCGGCGGCGACCGCCGGCGACTCGGTGCGGACCCCGCCGCAGCTGCACGCGGTCTCGTAGAGCGGGATCGCCCTCTGGGCGATGCCGCTACGGCTTCGCCCTCTGGGCGATGCCGCTACGGCTTCGCCCTCTGGGCGATGCCGCTACGGCTTCGCCCTCTGGGCGATGCCGCTACGGCTTCGCCCTCTGGG
>JAOPZG010000106.1 GCA_025964215.1 Conexibacter sp. | reverse complement strand
TCGACGCCAACGTCGTGACGTTCATGGTGGCCTTCATCCTCTTCATCCTCGCCACGGCGGGGGTCAAGGGCTTCGCCTTCACCCTGGGCATCGGCACGTTGACCTCGCTGTTCACGGCCGTCCTCGCGACGCAGGCCGTGCTCGGCACGATGCAGCGCTCGCCGATCATCACCCACCCGAGCGCCCTCGGCGCCGGCGAGCGCAAGCGCCGCTGGACCCAGGACTTCATGGGGGCCTCGAAGTGGTTCTTCTCGGTCTCCGGGATCATCCTGCTGATCGGCGCGCTCGCCATCGGCGGCAAGGGCCTCAACTTCGGCATCGACTTCGAGTCGGGCACGCGCGCCAAGGTCGCCTTCGTGAACGCGAAGCCGACCGAGCTGCAGGTGGCCGACACGCTCCAGGCCGCGGGCTTCAAGAACCCCGAGGTCCAGAAGGTCCAGGGCGACAAGGAGCTCGGCGGCAACGGCCTGCAGGTCTCGCTCGGCGAGACGGGCCAGAAGGCATCCGGCGTCCAGCAGGTCCTCGAGAAGAAGTTCGGCAACACGAAGGCCTACCAGCAGGACTCGATCGGCCCGACGTTCGGCAAGACGGTGGCGAACTCGGCGATCGTCGCGATCATCGCGTCGCTGATCGTCATCAGCGCCTACATCGCGCTGCGGTTCGAGTGGAAGTTCGCCGTCCCGGTGCTGATCGCGCTGATGCACGACCTGCTGATCACGGCAGGCGTCTACTCGCTCACGGGCCGGGAGGTGACGACGTCGACGGTCGCGGCGCTGCTGACCATCTTGGGGTACTCGCTGTACGACACCATCATCGTCTTCGACCGCATCCGGGAGAACGTGCCGCGCATGCCGCGGGCGGCGTTCACCCAGATCGTCAACCGCTCGATGAGCGAGGTGCTGACGCGCTCCCTCGCGACCTCGTTCTGCACGCTGCTGCCGATCCTCGCGCTGCTGTTCTTCGGCGGCGACACGCTGAAGGACTTCGCCTTCGCGCTGCTGATCGGCGTCATCTCGGGCGCGTACTCGTCGATCTTCATCGCCTCGCCGGTGCTCTCGCACTGGAAGGAGCGCGAGGAGGTCTACCGCCGCCGGCGGATCCGGATCGTGGAGGACACCGGCGGTCCGGTGCCCGCGTACGCGACCGACGCGCACGCGATCACGGTCGACCCGAAGGGCCCGCAGCGGGCCGCGCGCCGGATCACGGCGCCGGAGGATCCCGAGCGCGGCGTGTCGCAGACCGAGTTCCAGCAGCTGGTCGAGGACATCGCGCACGAGACGGCGCCGTCGCGGGTCGCGGCCAAGACGAAGCCCAAGCCGAAGGTCGAGCAGCCCGAGGTCGACCCGACCGCCGACGCGCTGCCCGAGGACCTCGTGCTCAAGGACGACAAGCGGGACAAGCCCAAGCGCCCGCGCAACAAGCGTCACGGGAGGCCTCGCTGATGGCCCTGTTCGCCTGGCTCATGATGGGCATCGCCCTCTGGCACTTCGCCATCTGGATCCCGGACCGCTTCTGGGGCGGCATCGTCGGGGCGTTCCTCGGCGCGCTCTTCGGCGCCGCGATCTTCGGCCTGATCGTCAACGGCTTCACGATCCCGGGGCAGAACGACACGCACCTGCTCCAGGCCGTCGAGGCCGCGCCGGGCGCGCTGCTCGGGATGGTCGCGGTGTACTTCGAGGGCGTCCGCCGCGGCGTCCCCGCGCTGGAGCTGTAGGACCGAAACGCGGAGGGTGCGGGATGGACGCGCCCGTCGCGTCCGGCCCCGCTGGCATCTTGCGGGGCGATGCTCCCGCCGCGACTCGACGTCCCGCCGTGCGACAGCGCCGCGGCGCTGGCGCTGGCCCGCGACCTCGGCATGTCGTTCCCCGTCGCGCAGGTGCTCGTGCGGCGCGGGATCACGGACCTCGACGCGGCGCGAGCGTGGCTGGCCGGCGCCGACGCGCATCCGGCCTCGGCGTTCCGGGGGATCGACGACGCGATCGCGATCCTGCTGCGCCACGCGCGCGCCGGCACGCGCGTCACGGTCCACGGCGACTACGACGTCGACGGCGTCACGTCCACGGCGATCCTCGTGCGCGCGCTGCGCGCGGTGGGCGCGGACGTCGACTGGTACCTGCCCTCGCGCAGCGAGGACGGCTACGGCCTCTCGGCGGCGACCGTCGAGAAGCTCGCCGCGCGCGGCACCAAGCTGCTGGTCACGACCGACTGCGGGATCACCGCGGTCGACGAGGTCGCGCTCGCGGTCTCGCTCGGCCTCGACGTCGTCGTCACCGACCACCACTCGCCGCGCGCCGACGGCGTGCTGCCCGAGGCGCCGATCGTCCATCCCGCCGTCTGCGACTACCCGTGCCCGGACCTCTGTGCCGGCGGCGTCGCGCACAAGGTGGCGGGCGCGCTGCTCGAGGCCGCGGGCTTCGACGCCGCGATCGCGCTGGCCGACCTCGACCTCGTCGCGCTCGCGACGGTGGCGGACTGCGTGCCGCTCAAGGGCGAGAACCGGCGCCTCGTGCGCCAGGGGCTGCTGGCGCTGGGCCGGACCGAGAAGGTCGGCCTGCGCGCGCTGATGCGCGTGGCGAAGGTCGACCCGACGAAGGTCGACGCGCGCGGGATCGGCTTCGGGCTCGCGCCGCGGATCAACGCCGCGGGGCGGCTGCACCGCGCCGACGCCGCGCTGGAGCTGCTGCTCACGCACGACGAGACGCGCGCGGGGGAGATCGCCGAGGAGCTCGACCGCGCGAACGCGGATCGGCGCTTCGTCGAGCAGCGGATCGCCTTCGAGGCGGAGGCGCAGGTCGCGGAGCTCGGCGATCAACCGGCGTACGTGCTCTGGGCAGACGGCTGGCACGCGGGCGTGATCGGCATCGTCGCCTCGCGGATCGCCGAGCGCCACCACCGGCCCGTGGTCCTGATCGCACTGCGCGCGGGCGAGGACGAGGGGACGGGGTCGGGGCGGTCGATCCCGGCGTTCGACCTGCTCGGTGGTCTCGACGCGTGCGCTCCGCATCTGCTCCGCCACGGCGGCCACTGCGCGGCGGCCGGGTGCACGATCGCGCGCTCGGAGCTCGAGGCGTTCCGGGCGGCGTTCTCCGCGCACGCCGCGGCGGTCCTCGCGCCCGAGGACCTCGTCCCGGTCGAGCGCGTCGACGCGGTCGTCTCCGGCGACGAGCTGGGGACGGCGCTCGCCGAGGAGCTCGGGCGGCTCGCGCCGTTCGGGATCGGCAACCCCGCGGTCTCGCTGCTCGTCCCGGCCGCGAAGCTCGTCGACCCGCACCCGATGAGCGAGGGCAAGCACGTCCGCTTCACCGTGCAGGCGGGCGGGATCCGCGCGCGCGCCGTCGCGTTCAACCTCGGCGCGCTGCCCGACGGCGCGGCCGAGGGCCGGCTGCACGCGACCTTCACGCTGGAGCTCAACGAGTGGCAGGGCGCGGTCGAGCCGCGGCTGGTCCTGCGCCGGCTGCTGGCCGCCGATGCCGAGGCGCCGGTGCTGGTCGGCGAGCCCGCGCCCGGGACCGCCGCCTGGC
>JAOPZG010000575.1 GCA_025964215.1 Conexibacter sp. | reverse complement strand
CACCGGCATCAAGATCCTGCGCAACAAGTTCTACGACAACGAGTGCATCAACCTGCGGACCAACCCGGGTGATGACGTCACGATCGAGAACAACTCCTTCGGCGACTCCTACATGGGGATCTCCGGCTGCGGCTACTACGCCATCGACGTCGGCTACGCCAACATCGTCGCGCGCAACAACGTCTTCCCCGGCGGGCAGGAGATCCAGGAGACCCCGACGGTGAGCGGGATCCACCAGACGTGGACCGGCAACGCCGGCAACGGCTTCTCCGCGGGCTGCGGCAACGGCGGCGCCTCCGGCGCCACGATGAGCAAGAACGTCTGGACCGAGCAGAAGTGCGGCTCGACCGACAAGCAGGTCTCCTCGCTGAAGGTCGCGAGCGACGGCACGCCGCAGTCCGGCAGCCCGCTCATCGACGGCGGCGACACCACCAACTACCCGGCGACCGACATCCTCGGCAACGCCCGCTACGCCGGGCTGGCCCCGGACGCCGGCGCCTTCGAGACCGGCTCCGTCGGCAGCCCGCCGCCGGACACGACCGCGCCCGAGACGACGATCACCGCCGCCCCGGCGAGCGGCACCGCGACCACCGCGTCGGTGTCCTTCAGCTCCAGCGAGCCCGGCAGCTTCGAGTGCAAGATCGACGCGGGCGCCTTCGCGGCATGCTCGTCGCCGAAGGCATACAGCGGCCTCACGGTCGGCTCGCACACGGTGAGCGTGCGCGCCACCGACGGCTCGGGCAACACCGACGCCACACCCGCGACCGCCACCTGGACGATCTCCGCCCCGCCCGCCGACACCACGGCGCCCGAGACGACGATCACCTCCGCGCCGGCCAACGGCACGGCGACCAGCGCCTCGGTCGCGTTCACGGCCACCGAGTCGGGCAGCACGTTCGAGTGCAAGCTCGACGGCGGCGCCTTCGCGGCCTGCACCTCGCCGAAGGCCTACAGCGGCCTCGCGGTCGGCAGCCACACGGTGAGCGTCCGCGCCACCGACGCGGCGGGCAACACCGACGCCACGCCGGACACCGCGACGTGGACGATCTCCACGCCGCCGGACACGACGGCGCCGGACACCACGATCACCTCCGCGCCCGCGAGCGGCACCTCGACCAGCGCCTCGGTCGCGTTCACGGCCACCGAGTCGGGCAGCACGTTCGAGTGCAAGCTCGACGGCGGCGCCTACGCGGCGTGCTCGTCGCCCAAGGCCTACAGCGGCCTCGCGGTCGGCAGCCACACGGTGAGCGTCCGCGCCACCGATGCCGCGGGCAACACCGACGCGTCCCCGGACACGGCGACGTGGACGATCTCGGCCGTCCCGCCGCCGCCCGACACGACCGCGCCCGACACCACGATCACCTCCGCGCCGGCCAACGGCACGGCGACCAGCGGGGCGTTCGGCTTCACCGCGACCGAGTCCGGGAGCAGCTTCGAGTGCAAGCTCGACGGCGGCGCCTTCGCGGCCTGCACCTCGCCCAAGAGCTACACGGGCATGGCCGTCGGCAGCCACACGTTCAGCGTCCGCGCCACCGACGCTGCGGGCAACACCGACGCCAGCCCGGACACCGCGACGTGGACGATCTCCGCCGTCCCGCCGCCGCCGGACACCACGGCGCCGGAGACGACGATCACCTCCGCGCCGGCCAACGGCACGTCGACCAGCGCCTCGATCGCCTTCAACGCCAGCGAGTCCGGCAGCAGCTTCGAGTGCAAGCTCGACGGCGGCGCCTACGTGGCCTGCACCTCACCCAAGGCCTACAACAGCCTCGCGCTCGGCAGCCACACGTTCAGCGTCCGCGCCACCGACGCCGCGGGCAACACCGACGCCAGCCCGGACACCGCGACGTGGACGATCTCCGCCGTCCCGCCGCCGCCGGACACCACGGCGCCGACGGTGGCGATCACCGCCAAGCCGTCCTCGGGCGCGACCGCCACGGCCGCGAGCTTCCGCTTCGCCGGCAGCGACGACACGACGCCCGCGGACTCGCTGACCTACCGCTGCAAGCTCGACACCGCGGCGTACGCGTCCTGCACGTCGCCCAAGGCCTACAACAGCCTGGGCGTCGGCGGCCACACGTTCTCCGTCCGCGCCACCGACGGCGCCGGCAACCAGTCCGCGGCCGCCACGGCGACCTGGACGATCGCGGCGCCCGACACGACCGACCCGACGGTGACGATCACCTCCAAGCCGTCGGCGACGATCCCGTCGCTGTCGACCAGCGCGACGCTCGCGTTCGCCGGGGCCGACAACGTGACGCCCGCCGCCGCGCTCGCCTTCCGGTGCACGCTGGACGGGAGCGCCGCCGCGGACTGCACCTCGCCCGCGACGGTCGGCGGCCTCGGGCTCGGCGTGCACACGTTCACGGTCACCGCCGCGGACGCGGCGGGCAACGTCTCGGCCCCGGCCACGGCGACCTGGCTCGTCGTCGCGCTGCCGCTCCCGGACGTCGGGCCGACCACGCCGAGCACCAGCGTGCCGGGCTCGACGACGGTGCCGGATCCGCCGGCCACGACCACGCCCACCACGCCGGCGGTCCCGCCGGTCGCGGCGGCTCCGCTGATCGCGCCGACGGTCTCGCTCCTGCGGCCGACGACGGGCACGCACTTCCGCTCGTCGCTGAAGGCGGCCGCGGCGGCCACCGACGACGGCAGGATCGACCACGTGGAGTTCTGGCTCGACAACAAGCGCTACGCCTACGACACGACCGCCCCGTACGTGGCGACGTTGTTCACCGAGAAGGTCAAGGCTGGCCTGCACACGCTGGTCGCCCGGGCGATCGACGACCAGGGCCTCGCGTCCTCGCTCGGCACGGCCGTCGAGCGCGTCACCGGCGCCAGCACGGCGAGCAGCAAGCCGGTGCAGGCGGCCGCCTCGGGCGATGAGGACAGCACCACGGTCCTCGCGACCGGGCCCAAGAGCGGCAAGGTCGCGGTCGGCCTCACCGATTGCGGCGACGGCCAGGCGAAGGTCGTCCGGACGATCGCCGTGAAGCTCGGCAAGGCGGGCCACGCCGGCAAGGACGTCCCCACCGGCGGGCTCTGCGTCGCCTCCGTCGCACTGAAGAAGTAGCGCGACAACAACTCGGGGGAGCGATGGAGGGCGCCGGTCCGAGAGGACCGGCGCCCTTCGCCGTCTCAGCTCTCGAGCCGCGCGTCCT
>JAOPZG010000572.1 GCA_025964215.1 Conexibacter sp. | reverse complement strand
CGCCGCCCCGTCCGCACCGCGCGCCCCATGACGCTCGTGGTGGTCTCGCAGACGATCGCCGCCGGCCGCGTGCGCCCGGCGGGCACGCGGGTCGGGGTGCGCCTGAAGGTCCGCCGCTAATCTCGCGTGCATGGACCTCGAGCCGCTGCGCGCAGGCATGGAGCAGGCCGTCCCGTTCAACGGGCACCTCGGCCTGGAGATCGTGGAGGTGTCGGTCGGCCGGGGCGTCGCGCGGCTGCCCGACGACCAGGCCCTGCGCAACCACACGGGCTCCCAGCACGCCAGCGCGCTCTTCGCGGTCGGGGAGGCGGCCTCCGGCGCCGCGCTCGCCGCGGTCTTCGTCGAGCACCTGCCGCGGCTTGAGCTCTCGCCCGAGGGCGCGGAGATCTCCTACAAGAAGATCCCGCGCGGCCCGATCACCGCGACCGGCGTCCTCGGCGCCGACCCCGCGACCCTGCTCGCCGACCTCGACCGCGACGGCCACGTGGCGTTCGGGATCGACGTCTCGCTGACCGACGACGGCGGCGACCTCGTCGCCGAGCTGACCGTCCGCTGGCTCGTCCGCCAGGAGGCCTGATGCCGGTCAGAGCGTGGAAGGCCGGCCCGCACGAGGCCGAGACGGTCGCGCACCTGCTCGTCCGCTTCCGCGACCACCTCGGCTACGCGTGGCCGTCGGACAACGCGTTCCTGGCCGGCGTCGAGCGCCTGCTGGAGGATCGCGACACCGACTTCCTGCTCGCCGCCGTCGACGACGACTCGCCGCCGTCGGGCGTCGTCCAGCTCCGCTACCGCATGGGCATCTGGCGCGCCGGCCGCGACTGCCTCGTCGAGGACGTCTTCGTCGGCGAGGAGGCCCGCGGCCACGGCGTCGCCCGCGCCCTCCTGGACCTCGCGACCGCCCGCGCCCTCGAACGCGGCTGCCGCCGCATGGAGCTCGACGTCAACGAGGCCAACACCCCCGCGCTCGCCCTCTATGAGTCCTTCGGCTTCACCGCCGGCGAGCCACGCGACGTCTACATGCGCCGCCATCTCGACGCGGGGCCGGACGCGTGAAGCCGTCGACGAACCTTTCCTTCCGTCCTTCGCTATGTAAGATTACGCCCTGAACCCTTCCTTGACCGAGAGCGAAGGTAAAGCACGTGAACCTCTCCCTGACCGCAGACAGCGAACGCGCCGGAACCTTTCGCAACGTCACGGACGGACCCGACGGCTACGCCGCGTTCATCCCGCGTCCGCTGCCGCCGGATCCCGCGCTCATGATCGACGGCCCCACCCAGCTGCTGCTCGACCGTGCCAACCAGGCCCTCGGGCGGCTCGACGGCATGACGCTGCTGCTGCCCGATCCCGACACGCTGCTCTACACCTACGTGCGCAAGGAGGCGGTCCTCTCCTCGCAGATCGAGGGCACCCAGTCCTCGCTCTCAGACCTGCTGCTCTTCGAGAACGACGAGGCGCCCGGCGTGCCGATGGAGGACGTCCGCGAGACGGCGAACTACCTCGCCGCGATGCGCCACGGCCTCGACGCGATCGACGAGGAGCGGCTGCCGCTGTCGGGCCGGCTGCTGCGCGAGATCCACACCATCCTGCTCCACGATGCGCGCGGCGGCGACATGGCGCGCGGCGACTACCGCCGCGTGCAGAACTGGCTCGGCGGAACGCGTCCGCAGAACGCCCGCTTCGTGCCCCCGCCACCGAACGTCGTGCCCGACGCGATGAGCGATCTCGAGCGCTTCCTGCACGACGAGACGTCCGCGCTCCCGCTGCTCGTCAAGGCGGCGCTGGCTCACGGGCAGTTCGAGACGATCCACCCGTTCCTCGACGGCAACGGCCGCGTCGGGCGCCTGCTCATCACGCTGATGCTCTGCGCCGAGGGCGTGCTCGCACGGCCGCTGCTCTACCTCAGCCTCTACTTCAAGCGCCACCGCGACGTCTACTACGACCGCATGCAGCGGATCCGCACGCACGGCGAGTGGGAGGCGTGGGTCCGGTTCTTCCTCGAAGGCGTGACCGAGGTCGCGACTGAGACGACGCAGACGACGCACGCCATCGTCCAGCTGGTCGAGCGCGACCGCCGGACCGTCACCGCGCTCGGCCGAGCGGCGGGAACGGCGTCGCGCCTGCACGAGGTCGCCGTCCGGCGCGTGGTGGTGACGCCCAAGTCCACCATGAACGAGACCGGCCTCTCCAACCCCACGGTGCAGGCGGGGCTGCGGCGCCTGGAGGAGGCCGGGATCCTCCGAGAGATCACGGGCCGCCAGCGTCACACCGCCTACGTCTACGACGAGTACCTGCAGCTGTTGAACGCAGGCACCTAGACCCGCCCCACGTTCTCCGCGTGGATCCGCTTCTGCACCCGATCGCGGCGCGTCAGCGGCAGCGCCGGCTCCACGCCGTCGCGCCCGAGCGACTCGAGGTACTTGATGTCCTCGCGGAGGATCGCCAGCGCGCGCTGGCCGTCGATGGCCGCGCCGTGGCCCGGGACGACCCAGTCGGCGCGCTCGACGTAGGGCGCGAGCCGCAGGAGCGTCGCGACGTAGGCGTCGCGTGAGCCGCCCTCGGAGATCATCGGGAGCTCGACGGGCGAGACGTAGTCCCCGGCGACCAGCACGGAGGCGAAGGGC
>JAOPZG010000552.1 GCA_025964215.1 Conexibacter sp. | reverse complement strand
GCGCACGAGCCGCGCAAGCCCGACCGCGAGCGCGAGCACGTCGAGTACCTCTACGGCCGCAACCCGATCTTCGAGGCGCTGCGCGCCGGCCGGCGCGAGATCAAGCGCATCTGGGCGACCGCGGGCGCGGCGAAGGAGCCGTGGCTCGACGGGATCCTGCTCGAGCCGGCCGACGGCGACTGGCTGACCCAGCGCTGCGGCAGCGACGCGCACCAGGGCCTCGTGGCCGACGTCGGCCCCTACCCGTATGCCGATCCCGCGGCGCTGCTCACCGGCCCGGCGCCGCTGATCGTCGCGCTCGACGAGATCCAGGACCCGCAGAACCTCGGGGCGATCGCGCGCAGCGCGGAGGCCGCGGGCGCGAGCGGGATCGTCATCCCCAACCGCCGCAGCGCCGAGGTCACCGCCGCGGCGGCCAAGGCGTCGGCCGGCGCGGTCGAGCACCTCAAGATCGCGCAGGTCCGCAACCTCGCCGACTACCTCGGCGAGGCCAAGGGCGCGGGCTGCTGGGTCTACGGCGCGGCGGCCAAGGGCCGGCCGTACCGCGAGCCGGACTACACCGGCGGCGTCGTGCTCGTGATGGGCGCCGAGGGCTCCGGCCTGCGCCCGCGCGTGCAGGCGATGTGCGACGACGTGATCGCGCTGCCGATGCGCGGCCGGGTCGACTCGCTCAACGTCTCCGCCGCCGCCGCGGTCCTGCTCTACGGCGTCCTCGACGCCCGCAGCGCCGCCCGCTGACCGGCGGCGTCGCAAGAATCCCTGCATCGGGTTGACGGCGCTCCATAACTGTGGGAGGGTCCGGCCTACATAACGGTCGACCAGAGGTTGAGGAACCTCAGGTCGAGAACTTCAGATGGCGCCAGGGGAGGAGTGCGCCACTGAGCAATTTCCCCTGCATTCGTGCAGGAAAGGATCGCTCGTGGCTCGTCTCTCCTTCAACCCTCAAGGCCAGGTTCAGGTCGATGATGGGTATTTGATCGCACTCGCCAAGCAGGGCGACGCGATCGCGTACGACCGGATCGTGCGCCGCTACTACGGCTTCGTCCGGCTCAAGGCTTCGTCCTACTTCCTGGCCGGCGGCGACTCCGACGACCTGATCCAGGAGGGGCTCGTCGGCCTCTACAAGGCCGTCCGCGACTACCGCACCGACCGCGAGTCGAGCTTCCGCAACTTCGCGGAGCTCTGCATCACGCGGCAGATCATCACCGCGGTCAAGACGGCGACGCGCAACAAGCACACGCCGCTGAACCAGTACGTCTCCTTCTCGGCGACGCCCGCCTCCGCGCAGGACGGCGAGCCGACGCTCGACGAGGTCATCCCGGGCTCGCCGGTCCACGACCCGGTCAACCAGGTCATCAGCTCCGAGGAGCTGCAGTCGCTGGTCGCCTGCCTCTCCACGGCGCTCTCGGAGCTCGAGTCCCGCGTGCTGTCGCTCTACCTCGACGGCTACAGCTACGAGCAGGTCGGCGAGCGGCTGGGCTGCGACACCAAGACGGTGGACAACGCGCTGCAGCGCGTCAAGCGCAAGGTGGGCGTCCACCTCACCTCGCGCAACGTCATGCTCTAATCACCCTCGTGATCCTCGGCAGCTTCTCCCTCGTCCTCGGCATCGTGGTCGGCGTCATCGTCGTCCTGGCGGTGCTGCTCTTCGCGGGCGGCCTCTACGCGAGCGGGCGCCGCCGCGACAAGCTGGCGGGGAGCCTGAAGGCGCGGATCGAGGCGGCCGACGCGGAGCTGGCCGTCGCGCGGGCGGAGGACAAGGGCTGGGAGCGGGCGACGATCGAGGCGGCCGCGCGCGCGGCCGCCGGCGCGGACGTCCGCACGCTGCACCTCGTGCAGGTCGTCGACAAGCCCGGCACCGACGCCGACCAGGCGGTCTTCCGCGTGGTGGGCGCCGACGGCGCCGAGTCGACCGTCACGCTCGGGCGCCGCGACGGCGTCTGGGTCGCGCTCTAGCGCTTCGCCGCGGGCTCGCCCACGAGCCCGACGAGCAGCGCGTGCACGACGGCGCGCAGCTCGGTGCCGCGCAGCGGCGCGTGGCCCGAGGCCATCAGGCGCAGCCGCAGGCCGTCGATGGCGCAGACGAGCAGGATCCCCGAGGTCTCGACGTCCGTCGCGCCGAGCGCGCGCATCGCGGTCTCCGCGAGGTCGTCGGTCCCTTCCTTCCAGGCGGCGAGGATGTCGCGCGCCTCCGGACGGCGGGCCGCCTCGAGCTGCAGCTGGTACTGGGCGAGCATGGCGACGCGCCCCGCGGGCGTGAGCTGCTCCTCGATCCAGTCGGTGAGCGCGGCGGTCGTCGCCTCGAGGTCGGCGGCGCCGGCGCCGAGGGCGACGCGGCGCTCGCGCAGGCGCTCGATCTCGCGCTCGGCGAGCGTGCGCAGCGCCTCGTCGATCAGCTCGTCCTTGGAGCGGAAGTAGTAGCTCGTGGAGGCGGCGGGGACGCCCGCCGCGGCGGCGACCGCGCGGTGGGTGACGGCGTCGAGGCCCTGGTCGCCGATCAGGTGGATGGCGGCCTCGAGCAGCTCCGCCCGGCGGAGCTCTCCGCGGGGGTCGCGCCGCCCGCGCGTCGGCGCGCGGGTCGCAGTGGGCGGGCCGGCCATGCGGGCACCGTACCGGAGAGTTGGTCAGATGTCTTGGACAGTTGTCCAGGTCGTGTGTAGGATCGCGTCGCTCCAGATGACGCCGGACCCGCTCGACCCGTTCGACCCCACGCTCGGCCGCCGCCGCTTCCTGCAAGTCGGCGCAGCGGGTGCGTTCCTGTGCACGATCGGCGGCGAGCGGATCTCCGTCGCCAAGCGCGGCGACGCCGCCAAGGCCGACGCGGCCGCCGCGAAGGTCGCGCGCCCCACGGCGCTGACCGCGGCCACCAAGGCCAAGAAGCCGGTCGAGGCGACCGAGCTCCAGACCTACGTCACGCCCTCGCCGCAGCCCGGCGGCCGCGTCGTCGAGCACTGGATCCAGGCGACGACCGTGCGCTGGACGATCGTGCCGAGCAAGCGCGACGACTGGCACGACATGGCGATCGGCGGGAACACGACGTTCACCGCGACCGTCTACCAGGAGATGACCGAGGGCTTCGCCGCCGCGCTCGGCCCGGCCGCGATCCCCGGGCCGACGCTGCACGCCGAGGTCGGCGACACGCTGGTGGTCCACTTCCGCAACGCGCTCACCGGCAAGCTCGCCCAGCCGGTGACGATGCACCCGCACGGCGTGAAGTACAACCCGGAGTACGACGGGGTCTACCTCGGCCAGTACACCCGCGCCGGCGGCTTCATCTCGCCCGGCGAGGAGTTCAAGTACACCTGGGAGTGCGTCCCCGAGAGCGTCGGCGCCTGGCCGTACCACGACCACGGGCCCAACCACACGCTCAACACGTTCCGCGGGATGTTCGGCTCGATCGTGATCCGCGAGAAGGGCGAGACGGTCCCGGCCGTCGAGCAGTCGCTCTTCCTGCACCAGCTGCAGCCGCCGGTCACCGGCCTGAGCCGCGCGTTCCAGTGCATCAACGGACGCGCCTACGCGGGCAACACGCCCATCCTGCGGGGGAAGGTCGGTCAGGAGATCGCCTTCCACGTCTTCGGGATGGACAACAACTTCCATGACTTCCACATCCACGGCCACCGCTGGAAGGACGATGCCGGAGGCTTCGTCGACACGCCCTCCGTGGGTCCCAACGAGACCACGTCGGTGCGCTTCGTCGAGGACAACCCCGGCCGGTGGCTCTACCACTGCCACGTCTTCGCCCATCAGGACATGGGCATGGCTGGCTGGTACCTCGTCGAGTAGGAGGAGTACGCACGTGTCCCATCGCAGGTCCATCGTCATCTCAGCCGCCGCCACCGTCGTGGCCGCTCTCGCGTTCGCCCCGGTTGCCGGGGCGGTCGACTACCCACCGCCGTCCAACCCGAAGGGCGCCGGCACGGCCAAGCCCAAGGGCCCGTACCAGCACCTGAAGGTCTGCAAGAGCAAGAAGTCCTGCTTCCCCACGATCCAGGCCGCCGTCAACAAGGCGAAGCCGGGCGCGACGATCAGCGTCGCGAACGGCACGTACAAGGAAGCCGTCGTCATCAGCGGCTCGAGCAAGCGCTACATCAAGCTGATCGGCAACGCGAAGGACCCGAGCAAGGTCGTCCTCGAGGCCAACGGCTCCAAGTCGAAGTCCAACGGCGTCTGGGTCAAGGACGCCGTCCACGTGACGGTGAACGGCTTCACCGCCCAGCACTACAAGTCCAACGGCTTCTTCGCGCTGCGCGCCGACAACTACACCTTCACGAACCTGAAGGCCTTCCTCGTCGGCATCTACGGCATCTACGCGTTCCACACCGTGGGCGGGTCGATGACCAACTCCGAGGCCGCGTGGAACAGCGACTCCGGCTTCTACATCGGCGAGACGCCGCCGCAGGCCAAGCCCGTCCGCTCGATCGTCAAGAACATCACCTCGTACGGCAACGTGCTCGGCTGGTCGGGCACGAACATGCGCTACGTGACGATCTCGAAGTCGAAGTTCTACAACAACGGCACGGGTGTCGTCCCGAACGCCCTCAGCTCGGAGAAGTACGCGCCGGCCGAGGACAACGTCATCACCGACAACGACATCTTCTGGAACAACTTCAACTACTACGCGGGCGCGCCGTTCAAGGTCCGCCCGCCGGCCGGTGACTCCACCGCCTACCCCGTGGGCGTGGGCGCGCTGCTGTTCGGCGGCCACAACAACCGCATCGACAACAACCGCATCTACGGCAACTGGCTCGTGGGCGCCGGCATGGTCGAGCAGTTCCTGCTCAAGGCCAAGCAGCCGGAGAACTCCGAGCTGGTCGGCAACCAGATCACCAACAACCAGCTGGGCCTCAACGGCACCGACCTGAACGGCCGCGACATCGGCTACGACGGCAACGGCTCCGGCAACTGCATCAGCGACAACGCCGGCATGGCGGTCACGGTCCCGGCCGACGCCTCGACGTTCGCCGCGTGCCCGTTCACGGCGCCCAACGCGTTCTCGGCCGACGTCCAGACCGAGCTCGTCAACTGGGCCGTCGACGGGACGCACGAG
>JAOPZG010000542.1 GCA_025964215.1 Conexibacter sp. | reverse complement strand
GGCCGCCCGCGCGCGCGGCGCCGCGGTCCGGCGCTTCCGCTTCGAGGACCCCGAGCACCTCGACGAGCTGCTCAGCGCCGAGCGCGACCCCACGCGCCTGGTCTGCATGGACGGCGTGAACTCGATGACCGGCAACCCGCCGGACCTCCCGGCGTTCGCGGCCGTCGCCCGCAAGCACGGCGCGCTGCTCTACGTCGACGACGCGCACGGCTTCGGCGTGATCGGCGAGCGCGGCGAGGGCGTCACCAACCCCTACGGGTCGCGCGGCAACTCGATCGTCCGCCACTTCGACGAGTCCTACGACAACCTGATCCTGGTCGGCGGCTTCTCCAAGGCCTACAGCTCGCTGCTCGCCTTCATCGCCTGCCCGACCGCGGTCAAGGACCTGCTCAAGGTCGCGGCGCCGCCGTACCTCTACTCCGGCCCGTCGCCGGTCGCCTCGCTGGCGACCGTCCTCGCCGGCCTCGAGGTCAACGACCAGCGCGGCGACGCGCTCCGCGACGAGCTCGAGCGCCTGACGCGCCGCACGCTCGAGGGCCTCGAGCGCCTCGACATCTTCACGCCCAACCGCTCGGGCCTGCCGATCGTCGAGATCCCGCTGCGCGATCACGGCCAGATCGACTCGGTCGGCCGCTTCCTCTTCGAGCGCGGCGTCTACGTGACGCTCGCGGCCTACCCGCTCGTCCCCAAGGACGAGGTCGGGTTCCGCGTGCAGCTGACGGCCGCCAACACGGACGCCGAGGTCGACATGCTGCTCGTCGCGCTGGAGGAGCTCGCGGCGCGCGGCGTCCTGCGACCGGCCGGCGAGCTGCCCACCGTCACCCGGAGCGCCGCATGAGCATCGAGACCGTCCGCCGCCGCGCCTGGATCCCGTTCCTGGCGCTCGGCGCGACGCTGGCCGTCCTGTACATGCTGGTGCCGCCCTTCAAGGGCAGCTCCTACGTCATGTTCACGCTGGGCCTCTCGCCCGTCGTCGCGATCCTGGCGGCCATCCGCCTGCACCAGCCGCAGACCAAGGCACCGTGGTACTGGTTCGCCGGCGGCTTCCTGCTCTTCTGGCTCGGCGACCTCTACACCTACAGCTACCCGAAGCTGACCGGTCACGAGACGCCGTTCCCGTCGCTGGGCGACGCGTCCTACATCGCCGTCTACCCGGTGCTGATGGTCGGCCTGATCCTGCTGGTCCGCCGCCGCGCCGAGCGCTCGACCGATCGCGGCGGGATCGACGCGATGATCCTGACCATCGGCCTCGCGGTCCCGCAGTGGATCGCGCTGATGGCGCCCAACCTGCACGTCGGCGAGCTCAGCACGCTCGCCAAGCTCGTCTCCGTCGCCTATCCGCTGGGCGACGTCCTGCTGCTCGCCGCGGCGCTGCGCCTGGCGCTCGACGGGGGCAAGCGCGGGATGGCGTTCCACTTCATGTCGACGGCGATCCTGCTGCTGCTCGTCACCGACTTCGTGTACGGGTTGAAGCTCCTGCACGGCACGTACACCGGGCAGCTGTGGCTCGACCTCGGCTGGGCCGGCTTCTACGTCCTCTGGGGCGCCGCCGCGCTGCACCCGTCGATGACGACGCTCGAGCACGGCCGCCCGGCGCGCTCGATGCTGACCCGCTGGCGGCTCTCGCTGCTGGCCGTCGCCTCGCTGATCGCGCCGACCGTCGAGCTGACGCACGACGTCCAGCGCGCCGACTGGGACATGGCCGTCGTGACCTGCGCGGCGATCGCGCTCTTCGGCCTGGTCGTCGTCCGGATGGCCGGGATGATGCGCCACCAGGAGCGCTCGATGGACCGCGAGCGGGCGCTCTCGCGCGCCGGTGCGGCGCTCGTCGCCGCGGGCACGCGCGAGGAGCTCGACGGCGTCGCGGTGAGCGCGGCGCTGGAGCTCGCCGGCGAGGGCGCCTCCGCGGAGCTGCTCGACGCAGGCTCCTTCACGGCGCTCGACCGCGTCGCCGCCACGGGCCACGACCGCATGGTCGTCGACCTCGCCCCGCGCGAGGGCTCCGCGTCGGTCCTGCTCGTCACCGGTCCCGCGGTCTGCGAGCGCGCGGTGCGCGAGGTGCTCGGCGCGCTGGGCTCGCAGGTCGTGCTCGCCTTCGAGCGCGCCGCGCTGACCGAGGACCTCGCCCGGCGCAAGGGCGAGGCGCGCTTCGCCTCGCTGGTCAAGCACTCCTCCGACCTCATCACGGTGCTCGCCCCCGACGCGACGATCGCCTACCAGAGCCCCGCGATCGAGCGCGTGCTCGGCTGGACGCCGGAGGACGTCGTCGGGACGCGCATCGACTCGCTGATGGAGCAGGGCGAGGGCGGCCGCCTGCTGCGCCTGATCGCCGACGGCCTCGACGCGCCGGTCGCCTCGCAGACGCTCGAGTGCACGCTCGCCCACAAGGACGGGACGACACGCCAGTTCGAGGTCCTGTTCACCAACCTCACGCAGGACGAGCACGTCGGCGGGATCGTGCTGAACTCGCGCGACGTCAGCGAGCGCAAGGCCTTCGAGCGCCAGCTCGCCCACCAGGCGTTCCACGACCCGGTCACCGGCCTGCCCAACCGCGCGCTGTTCGTCGAGCGCGTCCGCCACGCGATCGCGCGCAGCCGCCGCGAGGCGCGGGGCATCGGCATCATCTTCATCGACCTCGACGACTTCAAGATCGTCAACGACTCGCTCGGCCACGCCGCCGGCGACGAGGTCCTCACGCAGGTCGCGCAGCGCCTCGCGCAGTCGATCCGCGCCAGCGACACCGCCGCGCGCTTCGGCGGCGACGAGTTCGCCGTGCTGCTGGAGGACATCGAGGGCGTGCAGGAGGCCGTCGACGCCGTCGAGCGCATCATGGAGGCCGTCAGCACGCCGCTGACCGCCGCCCACAAGGAGCTCGCGCTGCGCTGCAGCCTCGGCATCGCCATCGCCGCCGAGGACGGCGCGGCCGACGCCGACGAGCTGATCCGCGACGCCGACGCGGCGATGTACATCGCCAAGCGCGACGGCAAGGGCGGCTACCGCCTCTTCGAGCCCGAGATGCACGAGGGCGTGCTCCAGCGCCTGGAGCTGCGCACCGACCTGCAGCGCGCGCTCGCCACCGACCAGCTCGAGCTCTTCTACCAGCCGGTCATCCGCCTGGACGACGGGACGATCAGCGGCGTCGAGGCGCTGCTGCGCTGGAACCACCCCGAGCGCGGGATGGTCGGCCCCGACCAGTTCATCCCGCTCGCGGAGGAGACCGGCCTGATCGTGCCGATCGGCCGCTGGGTCCTGCGCGAGGGCTGCCGCGAGGGGCGGCGCCTGATGGAGTCGCTGCCGACCGACCGCCCGGTCTCGCTGGCGATCAACCTGTCGCTCAAGCAGCTCCAGCACTCCGACATCGTGACCGACGTGCGCGAGGCGCTCGAGGAGTCCGGCCTGCCGCCGGCGCAGCTGACGCTCGAGATCACCGAGTCGGTCCTGATGGCCGACACCGACCTCGCCGTCCAGCGCCTGGCCGAGCTCAAGGAGCTGGGCATCAAGCTCGCCCTCGACGACTTCGGCACCGGCTACTCGTCGCTGAGCTACCTCTCGAAGTTCCCGGTCGACGTCCTGAAGATGGATCGCTCGTTCCTCCAGGAGGGCGCCTCGCCGCAGGCCGCCGACCTGGCGAACGCGGTCGTCGCGCTGGGCTCGACGCTGTCGCTCGAGGTCGTCGCCGAGGGCATCGAGATGCCCGAGCAGTGGAAGACGCTGCGCGACCTCGGCTGCGAGCTGGGCCAGGGCTTCTACTTCGCGCGGCCGATGAACGCGGAGGCCGCACGGCAGTTCCTCGCCGAGGGTCGCGCCGGTGAGCTCCTCACCGGCCTGCCCGTCGGCGACGATGCACCATAGCTACGAGAGCCTCGACGGATTCGGGCCCACCCAGCGCGATCGGCCGGGCGGCGGGATCTTCCGCCCGCTGCGCGACCGCGACTTCCGGCTGCTGTGGACCGGTGCGACCGCGTCGCTGCTGGGCGACGGTGCGTTCCTGGTGGCCTTGGCCTGGCAGGTGTACGCCATGTCGGGCGGGCCGACCGGGATGTCGCTGGTCGGCATCGCGATGACCGTGCCGACGATCGCGTTCCTGCTCATCGGCGGCGTGGCGAGCGATCGCTTCGAGCGACGCTGGCTGCTGGTCGGCGCCGACCTCCTGCGCGCGGTGGCGCTCGCGCTGCTGGCCGGGCTGACGATCGGCGGGCAGGTCGAGCTCTGGCAGGTCGTGGTCCTCGCCGCCGTGTACGGGACCGGCGCCGCGTTCCACGCGCCGGCCTTCGACGCGCTCGTCCCGGAGATCCTCTCCGGCGAGCGGCTGACGCAGGCCAACGCGCTCGACCAGCTGATGCGCCCGCTGGCGCTGCGGCTCGCCGGGCCGGCGATCGGCGGCGTGCTCGTCGGCGTCGCGGGGGCGGGCGGCGTCTTCGTCCTGGATTGCGCGACGTTCCTGATGGCCGCGGGGACGGTGCTGCTGATGGCGCCGTCGCGCGGGGATCGCGTGGCGGCCGGCGGCGGCTCGATGGTCGCCGATCTCCGCGAGGGGTGGACGTTCGTGCGCGGCCACGCCTGGCTGTGGGCGACGTTCGCGAGCGCCGCGGTCGCCTACCTGCTGTTCATGGGGCCGGTCGAGGTGCTGCTGCCGTGGGTCGTCAAGGAGGGGATGAAGGGCTCGGCCTTCGACCTCGGCCTCGTCTTCGCCGCGGGCGGGCTGGCCTCGATGCTCTGCGCGGTCGCGCTCGGGCGCTTCGGCCTGCCGCGCCGGGGCATCACCTTCATGTTGATCGCGTGGACGCTCGCCACGGTGGCCGTCGCGGGCTACGGCGCGGCGAGCGCGATCTGGCAGCTGATGATCGCCAGCGCGGTCTTCAACGCGCTCGAGACCGCCGGCACGATCGTCTGGGCGACGACCAAGCAGCGCCACGTGCCCAGCGCGCTGCTCGGCCGCGTCTCCTCGCTGGACTGGCTGATCTCGGTCGGACTGCTGCCGCTCTCCTTCGCGCTGACCGGGCCGGTGAGCGCCGCGATCGGCGCCCGCGCGACGCTCGTCGGCGCCGGGCTGCTCGGCGCGATCGTGACGCTCGCGGCGCTCTACGTCCCGGGCATGCGCGTGCTCGACGAGCGCGCGGTGCGCGCCGACGCGCGGCGCCGCGTGGTCGAGGAGCGGCTGCGCGCCGCGGCATACTGAGGTCCATGGCCGTCAAGCGCATCGTCCCGGACCTGCACGCGACGGACCCTCGCGCGAGCCGGGCGTTCTACGAGGACGTCCTCGGGCTGGAGCTCGTGATGGACCAGGGCTGGGTCATGACCTACGCGGCGCCCGGGAACCCGGCGGCCCAGCTGACCGTCCTGGCCGACGACGCGACCGCGCCGGTGGCGCCGGACGTCTCGATCGAGGTCGACGACGTCGACGCCGCCTACGCCGCGGCGCTCGGCGGCGGCCACGAGATCGTCCACCCGCTGACCGACGAGCCGTGGGGCGTCCGGCGCTTCTTCGCGCGGGACCCGGCGACGTTCAAGGTCATCAACATCCTCAGCCACCGATGAGTCCGGGCGGCGCGGGCCGTCTGAAGGGCATGTTCAAGGACACGAAGGCCTACAGCGGGTTCGCGGTGGACGACGTCGCGGCGGCGGAGCGGTTCTACGGCGAGGTGCTCGGGATCGAGACGTCGGTGGAGCACGGGATGCTCACGGTCGGGCTCGACGGCGGCGCGAGGCCGACGCTGGCCTACCCGAAGCCGGGGCACGTGCCGGCGGAGTACACGATCCTCAACTTCCCCACCGACGACATCGAGGCGGCGGTCGACGCGCTCGTCGCGCGCGGCGTCGAGATCCTCCGCTACGACGGCCTGGAGCAGGACGAGCGCGGCATCATGCGCGCGGGCGGGCCGTACATCGCGTGGTTCGCGGATCCGGCGGGGAACGTGCTGTCGGTGCTGCAGGAGCGCTGAGCGGCCGCGGCGCGCGCGGCTTCGCGACACTGTCGGGATGACTGACGTCCTCGCCCGGGTGGTCCGGGTCGCTCGCGGGCAGGAGCCGGCGGATCTGGTGGTGCGCGGCGCGCGGGTGGTCGACGTGCTCGCGCAGGAGATCCGGACGGCGGACGTGGCGGTCGTGGGCGACCGGGTCGTGGCCGTCGGGTCTGGTGTCAGCGGGCGGGAAGTGATCGAGGCCGCGGGGCGCTACCTCGCGCCGGGGTTCCTCGACGCGCACGTCCACATCGAGAGCTCGATGGTCGCCCCGGGGCGCTTCGCCGACGCGGTGCTGCCGCACGGGACGACGACGATCGTCAGCGACCCGCACGAGATCGCCAACGTCCTCGGCGTCGA
>JAOPZG010000524.1 GCA_025964215.1 Conexibacter sp. | reverse complement strand
GATCACCGCGCCGGCGGCGATCACGGCGAGCAGGACGGAGGCGACCTCGCCCGCGATCAGCGCGCGCCGCCGCCGCTGGCCGCGCGTGCGGGCGAAGTAGGACTCCTGGCAGTGCGGGCAGCGCTCGTAGCGCGTCCGGGCCTCGCGCCCGCAGTGCGGGCAGGTGCGCAGCGGGGGCTGGTGCGGCTCCTCGGCGGACACGACGCTAACCAGCGTAGACAGGATGGGTGGTTGTGCGCAACCATGCGCGGCGTGGATCCCTTCGACCCAGGTCGCCAGCCCTCGGGCCGCGCGCCCGCGCCCGGCCGGCTCGGCCTGGTGCAGGCGTTCGTCAACGCGTTCTGGGACCTGGACGGCGGGGGCGAGGACGAGTGGCGCGACGCGGCGGCGTACGGGCGCTGGCTGGGCGCCCGCGGGTTCGGCGACGGAGCCGGGCCTTCCGAGGCGGACCGGGAGCGTGCGATCGCGCTGCGCGAGGCGCTGCGCGGAATGGCGCGCCGCCATCACGAGGCGGACGACGCGCCGGCACCCGAGCTCGCCGTCCTCGACGACATCGCCCGCACCGTCACGCTCCGCGTCCGCTTCGCCGACGGCGCCGCACCCCGCCACGAGCCCGCCGGCAGCGGCTCCGACGCGGCGCTCGCGCTCGTCCTCGGCGTCGTCGCCGAGGCGATGGCCGACGGCACCTGGAGCCGCTGCAAGGCCTGCCCGGGCCCCCACTGCGGCTGGCTCTTCTACGACGGCTCCCGCAACCGCTCCCGCCAGTGGTGCTCGATGGAGCTCTGCGGGAACCGCGTCAAGGGCCGCGAGTTCCGCGCGCGAGCGCGGCGTGCAACCGAAAGCCGCCGCGTGCGTACCTAGTCTTCCGCAGGGTGCGGGAACCGGACGGCGAACTCATGCTTCACCGTCAGGCAACCGAGCAACGAACACAAGACCTTCACGCGGCGACCGCCTTCGAGACCTCACACTGTGCCCCGAGCCATGGCCACCACCCTGCCTCGCCTGTCGCCGCTCCGCGCGCCGCAGCCCAAGCTGCGCCACCTCCGGCGCGAGCGGCTCCGCCTCGCCGACGGGGAGCGGACCACGCTCTACGTCGCGCGCTACGACCTGCGGCGCTTCGAGCTCCGGGTCGTCCGGCTCCCGCAGCCCGCGCCGCTCGAGGTCTACTGCCGCGCCAACGGCTTCGACGAGGCGCTGGTCGGCGGCTTCTACGAGCGCCCGGAGCTGACGCCGCTCGGCGAGCTGCGCACCGGCGGCGTCGCCCGCCGGCACGTCCCGTTCACGGCGCCGTACGACGACGTCCGCGCCTGCATCAACGTCTACGGCCCGCGAGTGGCGATCGGCCGCCGCGGCGACCTGCCCGCCGATCCCGCCGGCGACCTGCTCCAGGCCGGCCCGCTGCTCGTGCGCGGCGGCGCGATCGTCCGGGGCGACATCGAGGGCTTCTCGGCCGGCTCGCACCAGTTCGACTCCGACATCACCGCCGGGCGCCACCCGCGCGCGGCGGTCGGCCTGACGCGCCGCGGCGAGGTCCTGGCCGTGGCCTGCGACGGCCGCGCCGACGACGAGGCCGGGTTGAGCATGTCCGAGCTGGCCGAGGCGATGGCCGCGCTGGGCGCGATCCAGGCGATGAACCTCGACGGCGGCGGCTCGACGTCGCTGGTCTGCGGCGGCCGGCTGCGCAACGTCCCGCGCGAGGCGCACGGGATCTCGCTGCCCGGCGGGCGCACGGTGCCGACGGCGATCGTCTTCCGCCGCCGATAGTCCATTTTCCGGCACGTCGTACAACTAGAGGTGTGCGCACCCTCTCCGGTCTGATGTTCTTCCCACGCGGCGGCTCTGCGCATGTCGCCCGCGCCCTCGCCACCGAGCTCCCCGCCTACGGCTGGGACGTGACGCTCGTCACCGGCTCGCTCAGCGACAGCCACGGCGACGCGCGCGCCTTCTACCAGGGCCTCGACGTCCGGCCGATCGACTTCGCCGCCGGCGACGCGCCGATGCACCCGTCCTTCGAGGACCGCCCGGGCGCGACCGACGGCGTCTTCGCCGCGGTCGACGACGCGGGCTTCGAGCGCCACGTCGCCGCGTGGTCGCGCGCCTTCGCGGCCGCCGACGCCGACGCGTGCGACGTCCTGCACCTGCACCACCTCACGCCGCTGCACGAGGCGGCGGCGCGCGTGGCGCCGGACGTCCCGGTCGTCACGCACCTGCACGGCACCGAGCTGCTGATGCTCGAGGAGATCGCCGACGGCGCGCCGTGGCCGCACGCCGCCGCGTGGGTCCGGCGGATGCGCCGCTGGGCGCAGGACTCCGAGCGCATCCTCGTGCTCTCGCCCGGCCAGGTCGACCGCGCGGTGGCGCTGCTCGGCGTCGACCCGGACCGCTGCGTGCTCAGCCCCAACGGCTTCGACCCGGAGCGCTTCGACGAGGTCGAGGTCGACCGCGCCGCGCACTGGCGCCGCCACCTCGTCACGTCCCCTCGTGGCTGGGCGCCGGGCGAGGACGAGGGCTCGATCGCCTACACCGAGGCCGAGATCGCGCCGCTCGCGCGCGGGCCGGTCGCGATCGGCGTGAGCCGCTTCACCGCGGTCAAGCGGCTGGGGCTGCTCGTGCGCGCGTGGGCGGGCGCCCAGGCCGCGGGCCGGCTGCCCCAGGACGCCTCCCTCGTCCTGCTCGGCGGCTACCCCGGCGAGTGGGAGGGCGAGCACCCGTACGACGCGGTCGCCGCCTCCGGCGCGCGCAACGTCTTCCTCGCCGGCTGGCACGGCCACGACGAGCTGCCGGCGTTCCTGTCGGCCGCCGACGTCAACGTCCTCGCCTCGGTCCGCGAGCAGTTCGGCTCGGTGCTCGTCGAGGGCATGGCCTGCGGCCTGCCGCCGATCGCCGTCGACCGCTTCGGGCCGGCCGACATCGTCGAGGACGGCGTCACCGGCTGGCTCGTGCCGCCGGATGACCGGGACGCGCTGGCGGATGCGCTGGCCGAGGCGCTCGGGGATCCCGTCGAGCGCCGCCGCCGCGGCCGCCGCGCCTGGCACGACGCGCGCGAGCGCTACTCCTGGCCGGCCCTGGCCGCAGACCTCGCGGAGGTCTTCGACGAGGTCGCCGACGTCGCCGACGGGCGCCTCAGCGAGCAGGCGCCGGTCGCGTGAGCGGGCGCTCCGAGCTGCGCCGCATCGGCGCCCTCTTCGCTCCGTACCGCCGGCCCTTGGGCTCGGTCCTCGCGCTGATCGCGCTGAGCGCCGGGCTCAGCATGATCTCGCCGTTCCTGCTGCGGCGGGTCCTGGACGAGGCGATCCCGGATCGCGACACCGGGCTGCTGACGTGGCTCGTCGCGGGGATGATCGGCATCGCGATCGTCACCGGCGCGCTCGGCGTCGCGCAGACCTACCTGTCGAACATCGTCGGCCAGGAGGTCATGCACGACCTGCGGGCCGCGGTCTACCGTCACCTCCAGCGGCTCTCGCTCGCGTTCTTCACGCGGACGCGCACGGGCGAGGTCCAGGCGCGGATCGCCTCCGACATCGGCGGGATCCAGTCGGTCGTCACCTCGACGGCGACCTCGATCGTCTCCAACGTCACGACGGTCCTGGCGACGATCGGCGCGATGTTCGCGCTCGACTGGAGGCTGGCCGCGTTCTCGCTCGGCGTGCTGCCGTTCTTCGTGTGGATGACGCGGCGCGTCGGCGGCGAGCGGCGCAAGATCACCGCGGCGCGGCAGGGCCGCGTGGCCGACATGTCGTCCTTGGTCGAGGAGTCCCTGTCGGTGAGCGGGATCCTGCTCGGCCGGACGATGGGGCGCGGCGACGAGCTCGTCACGCGCTTCTCGGCCGAGTCGCGCGAGCTGGCCGAGCTCGAGGTGCGCTCGCGGATGGCGGGGCGCTGGCGGATGGCGTCGGTGCAGATGTCCTTCGCGATCATGCCGGCGCTCGTGTACTGGTTCGCGGGGCAGACGTCGGCGATCAGCGTCGGCACGCTGGTCGCGTTCACGACCTTGCAAACGCGCCTCTTGTTCCCGATCGGCTCGTTGTTGTCCGTGTCGGTCGACCTGCAGTCCTCGATGGCGCTCTTCCATCGCATCTTCGAGTACCTCGACCTGCCGGTCGACCTCGAGGAGGCCGAAGACCCGGTCGAGCTGAGCAAGGTCCGCGGCGACGTGCGCTTCGAGGCCGTGACCTTCGGC
>JAOPZG010000520.1 GCA_025964215.1 Conexibacter sp. | reverse complement strand
ACCTGACGTCACGCGAGATCCTGGTGGCCGCGGCGTTGGAGGAGCGCGAGCCGCAGCTGGGCGACCTCTACCGGTGGGCCGCGCGAACCGTCAGGTCCCGCCAGCCGCGCGGGTGGGTGCACCTCGTGTCGCACTTCGTTCGCGACCTCCTCAACCGGCTCCCCGAGTATTTCGACGTGCCCGCGGCCGACCGGGCCTCAGTCAATGACCTGCTCGCCGACCTTGATGCGCGCTGGACCGACGGTCAAGGCACGATGGACGAGGGGCTCCGGGCGAGCATCGAGGCGCTCCTCGCCGAGTTCCGCCGCGGCGGCGAGAACCAGGAAGACCGCGCCGAGGCCGTGCTGCGCGCGAACGCGCGCGACGGCGACGCCAGGATGCAGCTTCGCGCCGGCATCCGGGCCTGGCGGCAGACACACCGCTACTTCGAGCGGATGGCGCATCTGCGCAGCCAGCACAAGGCGACGCAGCGCCTGATCGACGAGGTCGAGGTGGCGGCGCGGTTCGACGCCCTCACCGCGCTGCTGGCGGTGCGCCTCGCGGGCGAGGGGTTCTTCGCCACCAAGGGGGAGCTCGACAAGTTGGCCGCGATCCCGAAGCCCTCGCGAGAGGAGGCCGAGCGCGCCGCGGGCCTGATGCGCGACGGCTTGGCCGACGCGTTCCTCAGCCGGCTCGAGGCACCCGGGTGGCTGGAGGAGCTGGCCCGCTTCGAGGTCTTCCAGCACCCACCGGCCGCGACGCGCGAGGGCGGCTACGTCCAAGCGCCGTACTGGGCGGCGGCCGAGTACCTGGTCCGCATCGCTGACCAAGTCCCCGACCTGGTCGTGGCGGTCATCCGGACCGTGCCCGAGATCGACAACGAGCGCGTCTACGAGTCGTTCGCCCAGGCGGCACTGCGCATGCCCGCGACCCAGGCGCGCGAGGTCGCAGCGCTCGTGCCGGGGTGGCTCGGCGACGAGCCCTCCCATTTCGGGCTGGCCGAGACAGCGGCAGAGCTGGCCGCCAAGCTCGCGACCGAGGGCCACATCAAACCGGGGCTCAGGCTGATCGAGGCCGCGCTGGGTCTGCGCGTCATCGGCGACGACGTGCCGCAGATCGTCTCCCGGGTCGACGAGTGGCATGTGGGCGAGGTGCTCTCGAACCATTTCCAGGCGTTCGTGGAAGCCGACCCGATGCGCGCTGCGGGCTTCCTCATCGGGCGCCTGCAGGGTCTCCTCGCAACCTACGACGAGCGGCGCCGGTATACCGCCGATAGCTCGATTGACCGTCCGGCGATCGAGGACGACGCGCAGAACACCGACCTCGACGTCCGTGCGCCGTTGCTCGTCGCGTTGCGTGACGTCGCCGAGCTGCTCGTCGTCGACCACGACGAGCACACCGAGAAGCTCCTGGAGATCCTCGAGAAGGGCCCATGCTTGTTGGGGCGGCTGCGGCTGCATCTGCTGCGCCTCGACCGCTCCGGGGAGGCCGCGGCCCGGCGGCGCGCCGTGCTGCTCGACATCCCGGCCTACGAGGACACCGAGTCGCATCACGAACGGTTCCTGCTACTGCAGGAGTACGCAGGCGAGCTGCCGGCCGACGACCGCGAGACGCTGGCGCTATCCATCGCCGACGGGCCCGACCGCAACCGCCTGTTCGGCCCGGCCGACCCCTGCGAGCCCGACGTCGAGGCCCGCCGCGACGCGGCGGCGGCCGACTGGCAGCTGCGCTGGTTCACCGCGTTCGGCGAGCACCTGCCGGCGGCGCAGGCCGAACTGCGCGACCGGCTTGGCGGCCAGTACGGCGACGTCGAGCACCCCGAGTTTCTGTCCTGGCACTCAGGCTGGGTCGGTCCGGCAGGCCCCTCGGCTGACGTCAACTTCGCGGACCTTGCGGTCGACGACATCCTGGAACGCCTGGCTACGTTCACCCCCGGCTCGGGGCCTGGCACGCCCTCGCGCGAGGGCCTCGGGCGGGTGTTCGCTGGCGTGGTGGAGTCCGCGCCGGAGCAGTGGAGCGCGGTGGCCGAGCGCCTGGCCGAGGTCGAGCCGATCTTCGCCCGGCATCTGTTCACGGCGCTGGACAGCGCCGTGCTAGCCGGCAAGTCCGTCGGATCCTGGCCCGAGGTGCTGACGCTCGCCGAGGGACTGGTCGCCCAGGGCCCGGCACCTCGCGTCACCGATCACTCCTTCAACTTCCAGGAGCAGCCCGGCCATATCCGGGCCGCGCTGGCGCGACTTCTCACCCGCGGGCTGGCGCATGGCGCGATCCCCTTCGCCTGCCGCGAGCGGGTGTGGGCGCTGCTAGCAGAGCTCGCCGTCGACCCCGATCCTGGTGAAGCCTACGAACGCCTCCGCACCGAGGGCCACGGCGACCCGCACGCGCCGGCGACGGCCACGGTGCGCGGCTCGGCCATGGAGGGCGTGATCGTCTACGCCCAGTGGGTCGCCTACCACAGGGCCAAGCTGGGCGACGACGCATCGCTGGCGGCGTGTCCCGAGTTCGGCGAGCTCCTGCTGCATCGGCTCGGGACTGGAGGCGAGGCCTCCGCCGGAGTTCTTGCCGTCGTGGGCGCGTCGCTGCCCGCGCTCGTCCGTACCGACGGCGAATGGGTCCGTCAGCACCGCGACGCGCTGCTGACGCCCGCCGCCTGCGCGGACGACCAGGCCGTGTGGCGCGCCTACGTCGGCTGGGCTCCGTTCGACGGCGAGATGTTCACGATTCTGGCCGACCGTTATGCGCTCGCGCTCGAGGGCCTGCCTGACCACGCCGCACCCGAGTCGCGCCGCTACGTCGAAGCACTCGCCCAGCACCTCTTCCGTGCCGCGCTCCGCGAGCTTCCTTCGAGTGCCGAGCTGCTGGACCGGTTCTTCGCGGTGGCGTCGGCGACCGCTCGCGCGCGCCTCGTCGGCTGGATCGGGCGCGTCGCTCACAAGCAGAACGCCGAAGGCCTCGCGCCCGAGCTGCATGCGCGCCGGGACTTCCTCGCGGCCCTCTGGGAGCAACGGCTTTCGGCCGCGGCCGAGGGCGACGAGGAGCTCGCGCAGTTCGGATGGTGGTACGCCGCGGGGCTGTTCGACCGCGGCGAGGACCTAGAGCGGCTGGTGCGCACCGTGTGCGAGAGCGGAGGCGAGATCGAGCACGTCCGCCAAGTGCTGTGCGTCACGGCGCGGGTCGCACCACTTGCCCCGGCCAGCGCCGCCGATCTCGCCGAGGCCCTCGTCGGCCAGGGACTCGAGAACCGGCTTTACGTCGCGCGTTCGATGGTGCCGCTCCTCGAGGCACTGGTGAACGTCGACCTGACGCGCGAGCGCGCGCTGGCGGTGATCGACGAGCTCGGCGAGCAGGGCTTCGTCGGCGCGCAGGTGCTGCGCGATGCCGACCCGGGGAGCTGACAACCTAGCGGGGCTTCTTCGCACGCGCGCGGTGCGCCCCAGTCAGCCCGTTCTCGACGACCCCGTCGGCTACATCGCGGCACCGGGCATGAGACGCGGATCCTGTTTGCCGCCTTGCTGCTGCTGCTGATCATCGGTTCCCGGTACCGCGAAAGGCCGTTTTGCCCGGCCTGATTGCGGGACCGTTGATCATCGTGTCGGGAACGGCAGTGATGATCGCCGGCGACGATCCAAGCAACGCCCTACCCAGCCTTCAGGGCGTCGCGACGATCCCGGAGGTCCTGTAGGAACTCTTCGTCGGCCTCTACTGCACCTTCAAAGGTTTTAGGCCGTCGTCGCCGATCCTCCGGGCCGGGACTCGCGAAGACCGTCCAGGGGCAGCGCCCGCCGTCACACCGGGCGAGAGACCAGCTTTCGTTCCCACGCCGTACCGCAATGGATCAGGCAGAACCCAAGCCAGTGCTGCTTTGTGAAGCGCGAGCTCAACCTTGGCCAGGCATTGTGCGCGTCGCCAAGAGAGCTGAGAGTGCAGCAGGATCGAGATGGCGAAGCTCCACGTACGCCCAGCCGCCCGGCATCGCGCGGTCGGGGTAGCGCGCGACGACCTCGTTGATGAACTTGAAGTCGCACATGACGCAGAGTCCGGATGCGCGGACGATTTCACCGGGTGCTGTCATACCTGCTCTAGGCGTTTGCGACATCTTCTCGCCCCTCAGAGTTCCATCCCGAGATCGTCCATGTTCGCGGGCTCTGGCGTCCCGTCCAGGATCGGCGTCTTCTGTCCGACGAGGGCGAGGGCTTGCCGCATCCATTCGTCGCGCGCGCTGAGGCTCGACGGTCGGTCGCCGAGCGTCTGCCGCATGTCCTCGCCGGGCTCCACAAGCGCGACCCGGGCTTCATGCGGTTCCGGCTGCGCGGGCGCCGCGCTGTGGTCGCGGCCCACGGGCGCTGTGGGCGAATCGACGATCGTCTCGGCGTGGAGGCTCCAGCGCTCGATTGCCTCCTGCTGACGCACGATGTCTTGATCGACTGCGGCCCGGCGCGAACGCTGCAGGCGACCCAGGCTTTCGCGCTGTCGGCGCATGTCGGCGATGCGTCGCTGCGCGCGCTCGATCTCCTCGCGTGCTTCGCGGACGGCGCGCTCGGCGGCGGTAGGGCCGCTCCGGTCAAGGAGGTCGAGAGCAAGTTCTTTGCGCCGGCTGGGTGAGAGCATCGCGACGACGTCTTCGGCCATCGGGTCCTGTTGTGGCTCGAGTCCGGGCAGCGCGCGTTCGACGGAGCCCGGTGAGACGACGTAGAACCGGGCCTGGTCGCGGTGTCGGCTGAGGGCCGTGTAACCCCATTCGCGGTAGAGCTCATCGGAGCCCAGCACGAACGATCGGTCGACGGTCGCGCCCTGGGCGGCATGGGCCGTCAGGGCGTAAGCGTGATCGAGCCATCCATCGTCGAGATACGAGGAGTCGAGCTGCCGGATGGCTTCGTCGGCCACGCGCAGAGATAGCGTCCTCCGTTCGAGGTCGACACCTACAACTTCTCCTCGGGTGCCGTTGACCACCTCGGCGCGTCGATCGTTGCGGCGTGCGATCACTCGGTCCCCAACGGCGAATGCGCGCGTTTCCGTCTTCAGCTCTTCGTCGCCGAGCCGACCATCACGGTGCATTCGCTCACGAGCGAGCGCGTTGAGCTCGGCAACGTCCGTCCGGCGATGGGCGATCATGATGGCGTCGCCAACCTCGGGACGACGAGCCGACTCCCACCAGTCATCAACGAGCGTGTTGCGCAGCTCGTCCGATGTCGGTCTCGCAACGAGGCGGCCGTGGTCTCGGTAGTCCTCCATCCACGACTGGACCTTGCCTTGGCGCAGATGCGCGAGCGCGTCCCGATCCCAGACTTCGGCCTGTCGATGAACTTGGTGGAGCTCGATGGCCCCAAGCTCGCGGCTGAGCCGTCGGAAGGCTCCACCGGCGTCGATCTCGGGCAGCTGGCGATCGTCGCCCACCAAGACCAGCTTCGACTCCGTCGCGGAGGCATGCTCGGCGAGGTGATCGATCGCCCGGGAGCCAACCATTC
The DNA here is from genome assembly GCA_025964215.1 of Conexibacter sp. Lineage (GTDB taxonomy): Bacteria > Actinomycetota > Thermoleophilia > Solirubrobacterales > Solirubrobacteraceae > Baekduia. The sequence continues at coordinate 3,153 of JAOPZG010000520.1, read as the reverse complement.
CGGCTTCGTCGATGACGAGCACCGACCCGTTCGCAAGGCCATTGCCTTGTTCGATGTCCAACAGCAAGCGGGCGATCGTCGTGCTGTCGATGCCGGCGAGCGTCTCCATCTCGACGGCGGCACGAGCGGCGAGCGAAGCCCCGAACACCCGGATGCCTTGTTCCTCCCAAGCGTCGCGCGCCGCCGCGAGACCACGCGTCTTGCCGGTCCCCGCGGCCGCGCGGACAACCTGGACCCCGTCACCCGACGTCGTCAGCGACCGGGCCATCGCCGCCTGCTCCCCGGCGACGCCGACCTGCGTGGCGAGCAGATCGTCGATCTCTGACTGGTTGATCTGTGCGACGCCGCTAGCTCGCCGGCTGATGGCGTTGGTGATGACGCGGTCCTCAAGAGCCAGCATGTCGGGCGTGGAGTGGCGGGCGCCGCCGACGTGCTGGCGCTTGTCCCCGCGCTCGAGCTTGATCGCGTGCGACGAGGCCAGCCAGCGGTCGGCCAGCGCTTCGAGTCGCTCGACGCTCGCGCCCTCGCGGTGGGCTTCGGCCCAGTCGCGTAGGACGTCGCGCCGATCGAAGGTCGAGGCGCTCTCGGTGACTCCTCCAGGTGCCGCCAGGTCCTCGGCTGTCGCGGCGAGGTCCGGCTCGGTCGGTCGTCCCGGCGCCTTGCGAGAGAGGACAAGATCGAGTGCGTGGGCGTCGAGACCGAACTCGGCCGCGCGGGCTCGCCACTCCTCTCGGAGCCGGTCGGTCGGAACGTTGTAGTCCTTGGAGCGGCGGGTATCGAGCGCGGCGATTTCCCGGGCGCGTCGTGTGCGGCCGCCGGTGCGTGAGAGCTGTTCGGCGATTTCTTGACTGCGGCGGGAGAAGTGCTTGAGGATCTCGTCGTCGATGCCCGAGATCTCGGCGACGCCGTTGTGGACGGGCTCCCACTCGACGCCGAGGGTCTCGGTGAGGTTCTTGCGCAGGGCGGCTTGGTAGAGGAAGCCGGCGGTGCGGGCGTGGGCGTAGAGCGCGCGGCCGTCGAGAGCGGTCGCGCGACCTTCGGCGACGGTGTTGTTGGCGACGACGGCGTGGGTGTGGAGTTGGGGGTCGCCTGCGCGCGAGGTGCGGTGGCGGAACGCGGCGACGGTCAGGCCTTCGCCGCGGATGCGTCGCTTGCCGGCGTCGCCGCGGCGCGTCCAGGTCGCGTGGCGTTCGAGGTAGCCGATGGCTTCGCGTACCGCTTCGTCGTGGGCTTGTCGGGCGACGGGGGAGATGGTGCGATCGCCGATGCCGTAGATGACCGAGACCGACTTCGGCGCGGAGAACGTGAGGTCGTAGGCCAGGACCTTCTTGGGCTTCGCCGTTGGCTCGGTGAGGAGGTTGAGGAAGGCGTCGTCTTCGACGGTGCCGACGAGGTTCTTGTCTTCCGCGCCGCTGCCTGCCCACTGGCCTTGGGCTTCGCCGTGGCCGGTGTAGTAGTCGTCCTTGCCCTGGGCGACGGTGTCGATGTAGTAGCGCGGGTCGCCTTGTCCGCCGCCCACTTTTCCGATCGAGAGCACGTCACGTAGTCGACGGGGCGCCCGGACCACCCTCGGGTGATCGCACGGACGTGCAACTGTGTGCCGGTCCTGGCGGTTGGGGCCACCAGAACCTGTTGGGTGTCGCTGGCGTGGTGGTTCAGGTGTCGTCGCGGACGAGTCGTAGGTGGCGGCGGCCGCGTGCGATGTGGCGGTTGACGGCGGTTCGTGTCACGCGGTGGTGTCGTGCGATCTCGTTGTAGGAGTGGCCGGTGATGAGGAACGCGAGGTAGGTGCGTTCGCGTGGTGGGAGGGAGGCGAGGGCGCGGAGCGCGTCGCGGGCTTCGGTCTCGCGGCTGAGATCGCCGCGGCGCGGCTCGTCCTCGAGCGGGAGGTGCTCGAGGGTGCGTTCGCGGGCGTCGCGTTCGGCGATGCGCCAGGCCTCGCGGATCGCGACGGTGCGCAGCCACGCGAAGATCGTGTCCCGGTTTGGCTGGTGGCGCATGAGCTGCAGCCACGCGAACGAGCAGGCGTCGTCAACGACCTCGTCGTTGGTGTGGACGAAGTGCCGGACGGCGGCGCGCAGCGCCGCGCTGTGGTTGCGGTAGAGGTCGGCTTCGTCGCCGCGCAGCATGCGCGGCTGGGGGATGTGCTGAGCCATGGATCTCTCCTGTCGGTGTGGTGGGCTCGGTCGGAGCCGGCACCGCCCGGCGCGCGCAGGCCGGTGGACACGGGGACAGATGCGCTGCCTGGGAGGTCGGTCACCGGGCGAGCACGTCGGGCAAGCTGGGACTCCGCCGACCCACCACGACGGTGGTCAGATCTCGACGGAGTCCGGGTCGCCACCGAGCTCGCCGATCGCGACGCGCAGGTCCTCCAGCAGTTGGGGAGGAGCGTCGTGAGGCGTGCCGTAGGCGCGCGAGTAGTAGCTCAGATAGTGGTAGGCCTCGGCCAGGTCGCGCGCTCGCGCGACGTGCGGCTCGTCCTTGCGCTGGGCCGCGAGGGCCCGCAGCAGCTGCGGCCAGGTCGCGCACTCGTCGGTCCTGAAATCGCGGATGCCCGTGCCGTCGGCCATCAGCGAGTTGCGACCCATCGGGCCGTTGCTGCCGATGCCGCGACCACGCTTCTCCGGCACGACGAGGCGCGGGTCGGGCGCCTGGTTGTAGCGCAGCGCGTCCTCGGTCAGCCCGAGCATCAGCCGGACCGTCTTGGCCGTGGCCGTCCCGAGTGCGCCCGCGTCTCGGTGGCACGGGACCTCGGGTGCGTTGGCGCCATAGACCAGGACCCGTGGGCTGGGCGCGACGCGCACGGTCTTCTCGGCGGCCGCGTCGCCCAGCAGCGAGAGCTGCTCGCTCATCACGCCTCGCCCTCCAGGCGCTTGAGCTCCCAGTAGACGACCAGGGTCTCGAAGTTCGCCGCGACGCGCTGGCCGAACTCCTCGGCGCGGGCGAGCAGGTCGGGGTAGATGACGATCACGCCGGCCTCGCGGCGCAGCATGTACTCCGCCATCAGATCGGCCAGGACCTCGTCCTCGTCCCGCAGCTCCTCGCTCTCGCCCGGGTCGGGGTAGTTGTCGTCGTAGGCGCACATCATGCGACCTCGCCGTTGTCGGGGTAGAGATGCAGGAGCGGGATGTCGTCGCAGCGCTGGGCGTGCGC
>JAOPZG010000494.1 GCA_025964215.1 Conexibacter sp. | reverse complement strand
TGCTGCCCGGCCGGCCGCCTGCGCCGTGGCTGGGGCATCGCTCAGCGCCCTCCGAAGCGGCGCGTGCGCGCGTCGAACTCGTCGAGCGCCGCGCGGAACGCCTCGCGCGAGAAGTCCGGCCACAGCTCGTCGCGGAAGATCAGCTCGGAGTACGCCGACTGCCAGAGCAGGGAGTTGCTCATCCGCTGCTCGCCGCTCGTGCGGATCACGACGTCGGGGTCGTGCATGTCCGGCGCGTAGAGCAGCGCGCGGAAGTCCTCTTCGCTTCCGCCCGTGAAGCGCGCGGCCGCGTCGACGATCTCCGCCCGCCCGCCGTAGTTGAAGGCCACGAACAACGTGATCCGGTCGTTCTGCGCGGTCTCGGCCTCGGCCCAGTCCATCTGCTCGAGCAGCGCGCCCGCCACGCGGTCGCGCCGGCCGATGAAGCGCATCCGCACGCCCTCGTCCTTGAGCTCCGGCGTCTCGGACAGGATCCGCTGGGAGAACATGCGCATCAGCGCGGTGACCTCCTCGGCCGACCGCGACCAGTTCTCGGTGGAGAACGAGTAGACCGTCAGTTCGCGGATGCCGAACTCGGCGGCGTCCCGCAGGCGGGCCTTGACCACGTCGGCACCGGCCTTGTGGCCCTCGGCGACGGGCAGGTCGCGCGCCTGCGCCCAGCGCCCGTTGCCGTCGGTGATGATCGCGACGTACTTGGCCCGGCCAGAACCGCCGTCGCCCGCGTCGTCGCTCAAACCTCGAGGATCTCTTCCTCTTTGGCCTTGAGCAGGACGTCGAGCTCGGCGATCCGCGCGTCGGTGAGCTTCTGCACTTCCTGCTCGCCGCGGCGCTCGTCGTCGGCGCCGACGTCGCCGTCGTCCTTGAGCGACTTGAGGTCGTGCATGATGTCGCGCCGCACGTTGCGGACCGAGATCCGCCCGTCCTCGGCGAGGCCGCGCACGACCTTGACGAGATCGCGCCGGCGCTCCTCGTTGAGCTCCGGGATCGAGAGCCGGATGATGCGGCCGTCGTTGGACGGCGTGAGCCCGACGTCGGACTCCATGATCGCCTTCTCGATGATCTTGATCGAGGACGCGTCGTAGGGCTGGACCGTGATCAGCCGCGCCTCCGGGACGTTGACCGTCGCGAGCTGCTTGACCGGGGTCATCGCGCCGTAGTAGTCCACCATGACGCGGTCGAGCACCGACGGGCTCGCGCGCCCCGTGCGGACCGAGGCGAAGGTGTTCTGGGCGGCCTGGACGGCCGCGCTCATCCGCTCGCCGGCCTCGACCAGCAGCTCGTCGATCAGCTCGCTCATGATGGGTCTCCTGCCTCCGGCTTGACCAGCGTCCCCACGCGCTCGCCGGACACTATCCGCTCGATGTTGTGCTCGTCGTCCATGTTGAAGACGTGGATCGGCAGCCGGTTCTCCATGCAGAGCGTCAGCGCCGTGGCGTCCATGACGCGCAGCCCGCGCCGCAGCGCCTCCATGTGCGTGATCTCCGGGATCAGCCGCGCCTCGGGGTCCGAGCGCGGGTCCGCGGTGTAGACGCCCTCGACGCCGTTCTTGGCCATCAGGATGGCCTCGGCGTGGATCTCGACCGCCCGCAGCGCCGCCGCGGTGTCGGTCGTGAAGAACGGGTTGCCGGTGCCCGCCGCGAAGATCACGACGCGCCCCTTCTCGAGGTGGCGCATCGCGCGGCGGCGGATGTAGGGCTCGGCGACCTCCTCGACCTTGATCGCGCTCTGCACCCGCGTGTTGACGCCTTGGGACTCCAGGGCGTCCTGCAGCGGCAGCGCGTTCAGGACCGTCGCGAGCATCCCCATGTAGTCCGCGGTGGCGCGGTCCATGCCGGCCGCCGCGCCCTTCATCCCGCGGTAGATGTTGCCCGCGCCGACCACGATCGCGATCTCCACGCCCTGGTCGTGGACGCGCTTGATCGCGGTCGCGACCGCGCGGAGCCGCTCCGGATCGGTGCCGTAGTCGCGGGAGCCCATGAGGGACTCCCCCGACAGCTTCAACAGGATGCGCTTGAAGACGGGATCAGCCACGACGGGGCGATCCTACGGGCCGCTCCGGCAGGACGTCGCCTACTCGCCGACGGCGAACCGGACGAAGCGCTTGATGACGACGTTCTCGCCGGTCTTGGCCGAGAGGTCGCCCCGCAGCTGCTCGATCGTCTTGCCGTCGTGCTTGTCGCCGTTGACGTGCTCCTGGTCGAGGAGCACGACCTCCGAGAACCACTTCTTCAGCTGGCCCTCGACGATCCGCGGCCGGACGTTCTCCGGCTTGTCGGCGGCGAGCTCCTCGAAGACGCGGATCTCGCGATCCTTGTCCTCCTGCGGGACCTCGTCCTCGTTGATGTACTGCGTCTGCGGCGACGCGGCGATGTGCAGCGCGAGGTCCTTGGCGAACTCGATGAAGTCGTCGTTCTTGGCGACGAAGTCCGTGTTGCACTCGACCTGGACGAGCACGCCGACCTTGCCGGTGGCGTGCACGTAGGACTGGACGGTGCCCTCGGAGGTCTCGCGCCCGGCCAGCTTGCCGAGCTTGT
>JAOPZG010000441.1 GCA_025964215.1 Conexibacter sp. | reverse complement strand
CGGCGGCCAGCAGCGGGATCACCGACATGTGGATGTGCGTGATCGTCGGCAGGACGATGGTGTCCTCGCAGCCCAGCAGCGCGGTGAGCCGGTCCTCGATCTGCTCGTAGAGCACCGGGCTGCCGAGCAGCCGCGACCAGCTCGGGTGCGTGCCCCACGCGTCGAGGTAGGCCGGGATCGCGTCGATGATCTCCCGGTCGAGGTCGAAGCCGAGGTAGTTGCACGACGCGAAGTCGGCGAGCCACTGGTCGCCGACGCGGATCATGCGGCCGTCGATCTCGTCGATGACCGCGTCCACCATCGGGTGGGACGCCTTCAGCTCGGCGAGGTCGCGGCAGCTCTCGAGCCAGTGGTCCAGCCAGGGTCGGCGCGCGACCGGGCCGGAGGTGGGCGAGACGGCAGGGGATGTCGACGTGGAACGCATGCTCAACCGTCCTGATCGGGTGAGAGGCGATCAGGTTGAGCCGCATCTGGACGTCTGGACGACTTCCTGCACGATCTGTGCGGCAATCCTCCGGATTACGCGCCCCAGATGTCCGATGACACCTCCACGACGCGGCGCAGCTTTGCCACCTCCTCTTCATAGGTCAAGGCGTTTCCCTCGACCGTCGAGGAGAAGCCGCACTGCGGCGAGAGGCAGAGCTGGTCGACGTCCACGAACCGCGACGCCTCCTCGACGCGGCGCTTGAGGTCGTCGGCCGACTCGAGCTCCCCGCGCTTGGTCGTCATCAGGCCGAGCACGACGACCTTGCCCTTCGGCACGAACCGGAGCGGCTCGAAGCCGCCGGAGCGCGCGTCGTCCCACTCCATGAAGAAGCCGTCGACGTCGAGGTCGTTGAAGAGCGCCTCGGCGACGAAGTCGTAGCCGCCCTCGGCGACCCAGGACGAGCGGAAGTTCCCGCGGCACATGTGCGTGGTGACCGCGAGGCCCTCGGGCCGGCCGGCGAGCGCCTCGTTGATGTGCTTGATGTAGGTCTCGTGCTGGTGCTCGCCGTCGCCGCCGATGTCCACGACGTGCTGGCGCTGGGCGGGGTCGTTGAGGTAGGCGAGGCTCGTGTCGTCGAACTGCAGGTAGGTGCAGCCGAGCTCCGCGACGCGCCGGACCTCCTCGGCGTAGGCGCTCGTGAGGTCGGCCCAGAACGCGTCGAGGTCGGGGTAGACGGCGTCGTCGATCGAGGCGCGGCCGCCGCGGTAGTGGACCATCGAGGGCGAGGGGATCGTGAGCTTCGGCGTCACGCCGCTGTCGCCCACCGCGTCGCGCAGGAAGGCGAAGTCCTCGCCGAAGATCGTCTCGCTGACGCCGAGCTTGCCGTCGATCTGCATCGCCGCGGGCGTGAACTCGATGTCGCCCTCGGCGTTGTGGAACTGCACCTTCAGGTCGCCGGGCGCCTTGGTGACGCCGTCGAGCTGGTAGATGAAGTCCATGTGCCACGACGCGCGGCGGAACTCGCCGTCGGTCGCCGAGCGCAGCCCGACGTCGCGCTGCATCGCGACGACGTCGCGGATCGCGCCGTCCTCGGCGGCGCGCAGCTCGGCGTCGTCGATGCGGCCGGCGGCGTGCTCGGCGCGCGCGTGCAAGAGCCCGGGCGGGCGCAGCAGGGACCCGACGTGATCGGCGCGGAACGGGGGACGGTTGCGCTGGCTCATGGGATCGAACCTACCCGCGGCGTTCGTCCCCCCATTCAGGTGGACCGGCCGGAATCGGGCGCGTCGGCGCCTCCAGAGCGGGCTGCGCGGGCCGATCAGAGGGTCTAGCCGTCCGGTCAGGGTCCGGACGCGTACCTCGCCAGAGAGATCCCCGCCTCCGTGCCACGCTCAGCCCGCAGCCTCCTCCCGCCGTTCCTCTTCTGCATGGTCATCGTGCTCGTGCTGTTGCCGGGCGAGACCGGCGTGCGCTGGGGCGAGGTCGCGGCCGCGCTCGTGCTGCTCACCGGCGCGGGCCTCGGCCTGGCGCTCGAGTCGCGCGGCGCCGGGCACCGCGGGACCGCGCTGACGAGCATGTTCGCGCTGCTCGGCGCGATCGCGCTGATGCGCAACGGCGTCGGCGCCAACGCGGGCTTCGGCCCGCTGATCTTCCTGCCCGTGCTGTGGGCGGCGCTCGACCGGCGACGGACCGAGCTGCTGCTCGTCCTGGCCGGCGTCGCGTGCGTGTACTTCCTGCCGATGCTCCTCGGGCCCGCCTCGCACTACCCCGCGAGCGGCTGGCGCGGCGGGACGTTGATGCTCGTCATCTCCGCCGCGGTCGGCTTCGCGGTCATCGCGCTGGTGGAGCACGTGCGCGCCGAGGGCGAGCGCTCCGCGGCGATCCTCGCGGCGATGTCGGAGGGCTTCGCGCTCACGCGCGACGGCGTGATCGTCCAGGTCAACCCCGCGCTCTGCGCGATCACCGGCTTCACCGAGGCCGACCTGCTCGGCGCCGGCGCGCCGTTCCCGTTCTGGCCGGCGGAGTCGCGCGAGGTCAACTCCGCGCTGCTGCGCGAGGTCGTCGCCGACGGCGGCGGCGCGTTCGACATCGAGCTCGTGCGCGCCGACGGCACCCGCTTCCCGGCGATGATCACCGCGGTCGCGACCGACCTCGGCGACGAGAGCCGCTGCTTCCTGAACACCGTCCGCGACGTCACCGAGCTGCGCGCCCACGAGCATCGCCAGCGCCAGCACGCCGAGCAGCTCGCGACGATCACCGACGTGATCCGCGAGATCGGGCACTGCGATCCGCTCGAGGCGCGGCCGACGATCTGCCGCACCGCGCTCGCGCTCTGCGAGGGCGCGCACGCCGTCAGCCTCTGGGAGCTCGGGCCGGACGGCGCGCTCACGACGACCGCGACGCGGCCGGAGACGACCGCGCCCTACCGCGTCAGCGCCGTCGCGGTCGACCACGGCGCGCACGTCGTGATGGCGACCGGCCGGCCGCTCTTCGTGCCCGAGGCGCGCACGAGCCCGCACTGCGACCGCCGGATCATCGAGCTGCTCGGCGCCGCGTCGGTCCTCTTCCACCCGATCGTCGACGCCCAGGGCATGCGCGGCGCGCTCGCGATCTCGTGGCCGGAGGCGCGCGGCGAGCTCAACGAGGGCGAGATCCTGCTGATCGGCGTGCTCGCCGGCGAGGCCGCCCTGGCGATGCAGCGCGCCGACCTGCTCGGCCGCCTCGACGAGCTGACGCGGACCGACGAGCTCACCGGCCTGCCCAACCGCCGGGCCTGGGACGAGCTGCTCGTCCACGAGCTCGCGGTCGCCGAGCGCCACGACAAGCCGGTGTCGGTCGCGATGCTCGACCTCGACTTCTTCAAGCGCTACAACGACGAGCACGGCCACCTCGCCGGCGACCGGCTGCTGCGCGCGGCCGCCGCCGCGTGGCAGGGGACGCTCCGCGCGACCGACGTCCTCGCCCGCTGGGGCGGCGAGGAGTTCGCGCTCCTGCTCCCCGGCTGCGACGGCCCGGGCGCCGCGGTCCTCATCGACCGCCTGCGCGGGATGCTGCCCGACGGCGTCACGTTCTCCGCGGGCGTCGCGACCTCCGACGGCACGACGCCGCCGCGCACGCTGATCGACACCGCCGACCAGGCGCTCTACCAGGCCAAGGCCGGCGGACGCGACCGCGTCGTCGTCGGCTAGCGCCGGCGCACGCGGTCAGGACGCGCCGTCCTGCAGGCGGCGCAGCTGCGCGGCGATCTCCGCCCAGCCGTGCGC
>JAOPZG010000437.1 GCA_025964215.1 Conexibacter sp. | reverse complement strand
GCTGCCCAACGACCTGCCGCCGCAGGCCGACGTCTTCGCGCCCGACTACGCGCCCGAGGACATCGCCGAGATCGCCCAGAAGCTCCGCAAGGCCGCCGGCTTCGACGCGCCCACCGGCAAGGTCGCCGAGGAGGCGTAGGACCGCGTGAGCGGCGACGCGCCCCGGTCGTGTGCGGTTGCGCACGGCCGGGGTAGCCGTGCCCCCGCGGCGGGTACGTCGAGCGAGCCGCACGGTTGCCTGCCGACGGTCGTCCCCACACCCGCCGTCCCAGGAGCCGCGCATGCCCGTCTCATCCGACATCGTCGTCCACGGAGGCCGTCCCTTCCCGCAGGGCGCGTTCTGCAACGTCGACGGCACCAACTTCTCGCTGTGGTCCGAGGGCGCGGAGCGCGTCGAGCTCTGCCTCTTCGACGACGACGGCGCCGAGCACCGGATCGAGCTCACCGAGCGCACGGCGATGCAATGGCATTGCTTCGTCGAGGGCATCGGCGCCGGGCAGCGCTACGGCTTCCGGGTCCACGGCCCGTACGAGCCCGAGCAGGGGCTGCGCTTCAACGCCGACAAGCTGCTGCTCGACCCCTACGCCATCGCGATCGACGGCACCGTCGACTGGCACGGCCCGACGCTGCTGCCCTACGTCCCCGGCGAGGAGGACGACGACCGCACGCGCGACGAGACCGACAGCGCGCCCGCGATGCCCAAGTGCGTGGTCGCCGACCGCGACTACGACTGGGAGGGCGACGAGCGCCTGCACCGGCCGTGGAACGAGACCATCATCTACGAGGCGCACGTCAAGGGCCTCACCATGCGCCACCCCGACGTGCCCGAGGAGCTGCGCGGGACCTACGCCGGTCTCGCCCATCCCGCGGTCATCGAGCACCTCGTCGGCCTCGGCGTCACGGCGATCGAGCTGCTGCCCGTCCACCACTTCGTCGACGAGAGCTTCCTCGTCGAGGAGGGCCTGACCAACTACTGGGGCTACAGCTCGATCGGCTTCCTCGCGCCGCACGGCCCGTACTCCGCCGCCGGCACGCGCGGCGAGCAGGTGCGCGAGTTCAAGGACATGGTCAAGGCGCTGCACGCCGGCGGCCTCGAGGTGATCATGGACGTGGTCTACAACCACACCGCCGAGGGCAACCACCTCGGTCCCATGCTGTCGTTCAAGGGCATCGACAACCTCGCCTACTACCGCCAGACCGAGGACCCGCGCTACTTCCTCGACTACACGGGCACCGGCAACAGCCTCGACCCGACCCACCCGCAGGTCCTGCGGCTGATCATGGACTCGCTGCGCTACTTCGCGGTCGAGTGCCATGTCGACGGCTTCCGCTTCGACCTCGCCGCCGCGCTCGCGCGCGGGCTGCACGAGGCCGGGCAGCTCTCGGGCTTCCTCGACACGATCCAGCAGGACCCGGTGCTCTCGCAGGTCAAGCTGATCGCCGAGCCGTGGGACGTCGGGCCCGGCGGCTACCAGGTGGGCGAGTTCCCCGTGCTCTGGAGCGAGTGGAACGGCGAGTACCGCGACGACATCCGCGACTTCTGGCGCGGCGAGCTGCCGGTCGCGACGTTCGCCGAGCGCTTCGCCGGCTCGGCCGACCTCTACGCCGACGACGGCCGCCACCCCGGCGCGTCGATCAACTTCATCACCGCCCACGACGGCTTCACGCTGCGCGACCTCGTCTCCTACAACGAGAAGCACAACGAGGCCAACATGGAGGACAACCAGGACGGCTCGAACGACAACCGCTCCTGGAACTGCGGCGCGGAGGGCGAGACCGACGACCCCGCGGTGCTCGAGCTCCGCGCCCGCCAGCAGCGCAACCTGCTCGCGACGCTCGTCCTCTCCCAGGGCGTGCCGATGATCCTCGGCGGCGACGAGGCCGGCCGCACGCAGGGCGGCAGCAACAACGCGTGGTGCCAGGACAACGAGATCTCCTGGCAGGACTGGGACGGCGCCGACGGCGAGCTGCTCGACTTCACCCGGCGCCTGATCGCGTTGCGCCAGGACGAGCCGGTCTTCCGCCGCAGGGACTTCCTCACCGGTCGCGAGCGCCAGGACTCCGGGCACCCGGACGTCGTCTGGCTGCGCCCCGACGGCCCGGCGATGACCGAGGAGGACTGGGCCCGCGAGGACGCCCGCGCGCTCGGCGTGTTCCTCAACGGCGAGGAGCTCGAGGGCGGCGCCGGCGGCGACTCGTTCCTGGTGCTCTTCAACGCGCACCACGAGGGCGTCGAGTTCACGATCGACCCGGAGCTGGGCGACGCGTGGGCCGTGGAGCTGACCTCCGACGGCGAGGCCGGGGCCGGGGTCGACGCGACGATGATCCTGCCCGGTCGCGCGCTGCGGATCCTGCGCCGGCTCGGCTGACGCGCAGCGCCCTTGAGCGCCGCTGGCCGGATGAGCGGCTGTCCGCCAGAAGACCACACGGTAGGGTCCCCCGATAGAGGGAACTTGTCATCGGTCGGTGAACCATCTCGGACGGTCGTTACATAACCAGTGCATCGGGTACGCATAGGTCGAACAGCCTTTCCATCCCGGTTCTGCCCATGCACCCGGAGCCTGACATGCTGGATTCCCGTGCGGCTCAAGAGATCTGGAGACCGTACCGACGTGTTAGAACGAGGCTGACAGACACGTGAGGCAGGGGGCCTTCGGGCTTCTCACGCGTCGCCATAGCCTTGCCGAGCTCGTGCCGCGCGTGCCGCTGCTGGCGCCGTCTCGGTCATCCGTTCCGAATCGCTCACCAGAGGATCTCTCCATGCCCGTCTCCAGACGCCTGCGCGCCACGCTGCTTGCAGCGTGCGTGCTCGCACCAAGCTTCCTCAGCGCCGGTCCCGTGTCCGCAGCGACCGTGCCGCTTGGCAGCCGGACCTTCGACGCCGCGTGCAAGGCTGCCGCGGCGGGCGACGTCATCACCGTGCCCGCGGGCTCGTACCCCTCGCAGACGATCTCGTGCACCAAGGCCGTGACGCTGCAGGGCGCGGGCGTCTCCACGGTCG
>JAOPZG010000404.1 GCA_025964215.1 Conexibacter sp. | reverse complement strand
GGCGAGGACGCCGAGCGTGGCGGGGACCGCGCGCTCGGCGACCACGCGGGCAGGGCGCGCGGAGCTGGTGGCGTCGGGCGCCAGGAAGAGGGCGCGCAGGCGGTCGAGCACGATCGCGGTCACGACGCCGGCCCCGCGTCGGCCTCGACGGTGGTGGTGAGGAGGCGCGACAGGCCGGGCAGGAGGTTCGGTGGCGCGAGGCGGACGCGGATGCGGCGGCCGGACGCGTGCACGGAGATGTGGCTCCAGCCGGGTGCGGCGGAGCGGGCGGCGTCGGTCGGGTCGCCGCCCTGGACGCGGGCCATCGCGGCGGCCTCGGCGGCGGAGGAGGCGGCGATACGGACGCCACCGGCGGCGAGGAGCTGCGCCGCGGCGAGGACCACGACGAGCAGGAGCGGGATCGCGCCGAGGAGCTCGATGGTCGACTGGCCGGCCTCGCGCGGAGGGGCGCTGGAGGCGCGAGCGGACTTCATGACTGCGGCTCCATCCGTGCTCGCACCGTGACCGAGCCGAAGCGGAGGCCCGCGATGACGGGTGGGATGGCGACGCGGACGCGGACGCTCCCGTCCTCGTCCGTGCGTGAGGCGACGGCGGTGGGCAGCACGCGTCGCGCGGCGGCGCGCGGGTCGCCCCCGAGTGCCGAGGCGCGGGCTGCCTCGCGAGCGGCGGCGCCGGCAAGCCACCAGGTCTGGCCGGCGACCAGCGCCTGCCACGCCAACACCAACACGAGGCCGAGGACCGGCAGGATCGCCACCAGCTCGACGGTCGCCTGGCCGTCCTCCCCCGCTCCCGCGCGTGTCTTCCACATGGACGACACGCTGCCGTCAAAGATGTGACGGATCTACGCGCGAATGTGCCGAATCAGCGCAGGTGCCGCGGGCTAATAGCCGTACGACCGGTGGTGCTTCCACACGGCGTACGCGGCGCCGCCGGCGCCGGCGACCAACAGGACCAGCACGAGCGAGCCGACGCCCGTCTCCGTCAGCTTGTCCTTGCCCGCGAAGGCCACCACCACGGCAGCGATCGCCCCGTAGGCCAGCGCGCGGTACTTGTCGCCGAGCGAGAACACGGCGACGCGGTTCTCGCGGTAGAACCGCACGCCCAGCACGACGAAGGTCACCGCCAGCGCGATCCCGAGCAGGGACCAGACCAGGCCGGCGGTCTCCCCGCCACCCGGCAGGAACGCGACGGCCGCCGCGATGGCGACGATGATCAGGACGTTGCGCGCGGTGCTGTTCACGACAGCGTCAAGGGTACTCGCAGCGCCGCGTTACGACGTCAGCGCCCGCAGCTCGGCCGCGAGGTCGACGTCGACCCCGTCGTCGAACCGCAACGTCGCGGGCGCCGGCCCGTCGGCGGGCTCGGCGACCGCCGCGGCGGCCTCGCGCTCGGCGGGCTCGCTGCCGTCGACCGGCTCGGCCGCGAAGCGGTACCCGACGCCGAAGTGGGTGTGGATGTAGCGCCAGTCCGGCGACGCCCTCTCCAGCTTCTGGCGCAGCTTGCGCACGAAGACGTCAACGCTCCGGTCGCCGCGCGCCATCGCGTAGCCCCACACCCGCTGGTAGATCTCCTCGCGCTCCAGCACGCGTCCCTCGGACCCCGCCAGCAGCTCGATCAGCTCGAACTCCCGCCGCGTCAGGTCCACCGAGCGGCCGGCGACGAACGCCTGGAAGCGGTCGGAGCGGATCTCCAGGTCGCCCGCGGCGACCGGTCCGCGCTCGGAGCGCGCGTCAGTGCGACGGCGACGGCGCACGACCGCCTCGACCCGCGCGATGAGCTCTTCGGGATGACACGGCTTCGACAGCCAGTCGTCCGCGCCCAGCCGCAGCCCGCGCACGCGCTGGGCCACCGTCGACTGGCCCGTGCACACGACGACGCCGAGGCCCGGCAGCTCCGAGCACACGCGGTGCAGGTAGTCCCAGCCCGACGGGCCGAGGATCGCGAGGTCGACGACCAGCGCGCTCAGCCGCATCGCCACGATCGTCTCGACCGGCACCGCGGACGCCAGCGTCCGGTGCTCCCAGCCGAGGCGCTCCAGGCGCTTGTCCAGCACCTGGAGGAAGCCCGAGTCCGTGTCGATCACGGCGAGCCGCAGGGGCTGCGCCGATGTGCCGCGTTCCGTGGTCATCTCGGAACGGCAGTCTACGCAGACCGCTCGACGAACCGCGACGAAAACCACCCGCCGGTCACCACATCTTCACAAGCGGAAATCCGCACGGAGCGGGTCAAACCCGCGGCGCGGGGTGCGACGAGTCCGAGAACTCGCGGAACAGCCCGGTCACCACGAACGCCGTCTGCTCGCCGACGTCCACGGCGTTGTCGCCGATCCGCTCGATCGCCCGCGCCACCATGACCATGTGCATGGCCCACTCGCGCGTGTCGGGATCGGTCCCCACGTCGATCGCGAGCTGGAAGATCTCGCGGTTGAGCAGGTTGATGCACTGGTCCTGCCGGACGAGGTCCTCGGCGAGCGCCACGTCGCGCGTCGCGAACGCCGTCTTGGCCTGCGTGACCTCGGTGCGCGCCGCGCGCCCCATCCGCAGGATCCGCTCGAGGACCTCCTCGCGCACCGGCGGCTCGTGGCCGGTCAGCGGGATCGTCTTGGCGATGTTCACGCACTGGTCGCCCATGCGCTCGATGTTCTTGATGACGTGCAGCATCGCCGCGACGATCCGGAGGTCCCCCGCGACCGGCGCCTGCAAGGCGAAGAGCGACAGCAGCCCCTGATGGACCTCGAGGTACCTGCCGTCGATGAGGTCGTCGTTGCCGATGACCATCGCCGCCAGCTCGACGTCCTGGTGCTCCAGCGCCTCCATCACGCGGTCGAGCTGCGTGACGACGAGGTCGAGCCCGCCGAGCCCCTGCTCCTCGACCCGCCGCAGCTCCTCGGAGAAGTGCGCCCGCGTGCGGTCCGGCATCAGCCGAACTTCCCGGTGACGTACTCCTCGGTCCGGGAGTCCGACGGGTTGGTGAAGACCTCGGCCGTCGGCGCGTGCTCGATCAGCTCGCCGGCGAGGAAGAACGCCGTGGTGTCGGCGACGCGCGCCGCCTGCTGCATGTTGTGCGTGACGATGACGATCGTGAAGCGCTGCTTGAGGTCGGAGATCAGCTCCTCGATCTTCAGCGTCGCGATCGGGTCCAGCGCGCTGCACGGCTCGTCCATCAGGATGACCTGCGGCTCGACCGCGATCGTCCGCGCGATGCACAGCCGCTGCTGCTGACCGCCGGACAGCCCGATGCCGGGCTCGTTGAGCCGGTCCTTGACCTCGTCCCACAGCGACGCGCCCTGGAGCGACTGCTCGACGCGCTCCTTCAGGTTGATGCCCTTGATCCCGTTGAGCTTCAACCCCGCCGCGACGTTGTCGAAGATCGACATGGTGGGGAACGGGTTCGGCTTCTGGAAGACCATGCCGATCGCGCGCCGCACGGCCACGACGTCGACGCCGGAGCCGTAGATGTCGTCCGTGTCGAGCATGACCTTGCCGGTCGCCCGCGCGCCCGGGATCTCCTCGTGCATGCGGTTGATGCAGCGCAACACGGTGGACTTGCCCGAGCCCGACGGCCCGATCATCGCCGTGACCTTGTTGGGGACGTACTCGATGGACACGTCCTTGATCGCGTGCCCGGAGCCGTAGAACGCGTCGAGGCCGGTCACCGAGATCCCCGGCGCCGTGGTCAGCACCTCGCGGTCGGTCGCGGTGCTCACCGCGCCGGAGGTCGCCGAGCGGGGCGGCAGCGGGACCCGCGGCGCCGGAGCGCTCGCGTCGCCGCCGTCGGAGGAGGAGGTGCTGCGCGGGTCGTCCGTCATGGTCTTGGTGTCCGGGTCGGTCACGAGAGTCGGCTCCTGCGCGAGGCGAGTCGCGCGACGAGTGTGGTGAGGAGGATCAGGGTCACGAGCGCGAGGGCCGAGCCCCAGGCTCGCTGCACGAGCGCGTCGCTGGGCGACTGCACGTCGTTGTAGATCTGCACGGGCAGCGAGTTCATGCGCTCCCCGAGGTTGAAGGTGGTGCCGTTGACGGCCGCGGCGGTGAACAGCAGCGGCGCCGTCTCGCCGGCCGCGCGGGCGACCGCGAGCAGCGAGCCGGTGACGAGCCCCGGCAGCGCCGTCGGCAGGACGACGCGCAGCGTCACGCGCCAGCGCGGCGTGCCGAGGGCGAGCGCGGCCTCGCGCAGCGCGTCCGGCACGAGCAGCAGCACGACCTCGGCCGAGCGCGTCACGACCGGGAGCATCAGCAGCGCCAGCGCGACCGAGCCCTTCCAGCCCGAGAACGAGCTGCCGCCCCAGCCGGAGAGGACGAGCGTCGCGTAGACGAAGAGGCCGAAGACGATCGACGGCACGCCCGTCATGACGTCGACGAAGTAGCGGACCGTCGAGGCGAAGCGGCCCTTGCGGCCGTACTCGACCAGGTACAGGGCGACGCCCCAGCCGAACGGGATCGCGATCGCCGAGGCCAAGGCCACCATCTCGATCGTGCCGAGCAGCGCGCTCTTGATGCCGCCCTGGTCGCCGAGGAAGTTGCCGGTCGGGTCCTTGGTGAACAGGTCGATCGACCACGCGCCGAGCCCCTTGCTCAGCAGGTAGTAGATGACGGCGATCAGCGGGATGAGCGCGATCGCGGTGCCGATCGCGAGCACGATCCGCATCACGCGGTCGGTGATGCGACGGCGCGGCGTGAGCTGCCCGAGCGCGGTCATCCGAGACCTCCGGGAACGGCCTTCACGTTGGTCCCTTTGTTCTCGGCCCGCCGTACGAGGGCGCGGGCCATCGCGTTGATGAGCAGCGTCAGGATGAACAGGACGAGGCCCGCGGCGATCAGCGCGCCGGCGTGGACCCTGTCGTTGGCCGCCTCGCCGAACTCGCTCGCGATCACCGCGGCCAGCGTGTAGCCCTGGTCGAAGATCTGCTTGCCGAGCACCGGCGAGTTGCCGATGACGAGCGTCACCGCGATCGTCTCGCCGATCGCGCGGCCGAGGCCGAGCATCGCGGCGCCGGTGATCCCCGAGCGCGAGTACGGCAGCACGGCCATCCGGATCATCTCCCAGCGCGTGGCGCCGAGGGCGAGCGAGGCCTCCTTGAGGTCCGCCGGGACCGTCGAGATGACCTCGCGCGAGATCGCCGAGACGATCGGCAGGATCATGATCGCCAGGATCAGGCCGGCGATGAAGTAGTTGGGGCCCGCGACGTTGCCGCCGACGAGCGGCAGGAAGCTGAAGGTGTCGGCGAACCACTGCTCGGCGGGCTTCAACTTGGGGATCAACACGAAGAACCCCCACAACCCGTAGACCACCGACGGGACCGCGGCGAGCAGCTCCACGAGGATCACGAGCGGGCCGCGCACGCGGCGCGGGGCGAGCTCGGTGATGAAGAGCGCGGCGGCGACCGCGACCGGCACGCCGATGAGCAGCGCGATGAACGCGGTGAGGAGCGTCCCGGCGACGAGCGGCCAGGCGCCGTAGATCGCCTTCGAGGGGTTCCAGTCGTTCGTGAACAGGAACGAGAAGACGCCCTGATGGCTGAGCGCCGGCTCCGCCTTGTTGATGAGGAAGACGAAGAAGAACGCGATCAGGACGAGGATCAGCCCCGCCAGGCCCGTGAGGATCCCGCGGAAGAGCGGGTCCGCACGGCGCGCCGCCGGCGACCGCTCCAGGATGGAGCGGCCGCCGCGGCGGACGTCAGGTGACGTGGTGGCCATCAGCTCGTGATTGCCGCACCGTTGCACTGCATGGCGTCGACCGCGGCCTGGTCCTTGGTCTTCAGCGTGTCGGGGATCGGCGCGTAGGACAGCTTCTTGATGGTGTCCTGGCCGTCACCGAGGAGGTAGGTGAACAGCTCCTTGAGGCCGGCGGCCTTGCTCTTGTCCATGCCGGCCTTGCACGGGTCGGCGTAGGTGATGGCGAACGTCTGGGAGACGATCGGGTAGGCGCTCGCGCCGGGGGCGTCGATCGTCGAGATCCCGAGGTCCGCGGGGATGTCGATGCCGTCGGCCGCGGCCGAGGTGGACTCGAGCGTCGGGGCGATGTACTTGCCGCTCTTGTTCTTGACGTCGGCGAACGTGAAGCCGTTCTGCAAGGCGTAGGCCTGCTCGACGTAGCCGATCGCGCCATCGGTCTGCTTGACGCCGGCGGCGACGCCGTCGTTGCCCTTGGCGCCGGTGCCGACCGGCCACTTGATGTCCTTGTCGACGCCGGGCCCGCTCTTCCACTCGGGCGAGTAGTTGGCCAGGAACTGCGTGAAGCCCTTGGTCGTGCCCGAGGAGTCGGAGCGGTGGACGACCGTGATCTTCGTCGAGGGGATCTGGACGTCCGGGTTCTGCGCCTTGATGGCCGCGTCGTCCCAGGAGGTGATCTTGCCGAGGTAGATCTTCGCCAGCGTCGCGCCGTCGAGCTTGAGGCCGGACTTGACGCCGCTCAGGTTGTAGGAGGCGGTGATCGCGCCGAGGGCGAACGGGACCTGGATCGGCGTGCCCTTCTTGATCGACGTCTTGTCCGCGTCGGCCAGGGCCGGGTCGGAGCCCGCGAAGTCGACGGTGCCGGCGGCGAACTGCGAGACGCCCGCGCCCGAGCCGACGCCCTGGTAGTTGATGGTCAGGCCCTTGCCCTTGAGGTCGGAGCCGACCTGCTGGTAGATGGGGGCCGCGAAGGTCGAGCCGGCGCCGTTGAGCGTGGCGCTGACGGACGATCCGCCGGCGGAGGACGAGTTGGTCGAGGCGGACGAGCTGTTGTCGTCGCTGGAACCGCAGGCGGCCACGCTGGTGGCCAGGGCACAGGCCGCGAGGGCGGCGAGGGGGATTCGGGGATTCACGTGCACTCCTTGATCTCGTTGTCGCGGCGCAGGCTGACGCGGCAACGACCACATCCTGTTATCGCGGTGTGGTCGAGTTGTGAAAGACGTGTGAAGCCTCGGGGGAGAACCGGTATCCGAAGCCCACATGGGTGTGGATGAACGCCCACGCCGGCAGGGCGGTCTCGAGCTTCACGCGCAGCTTGTGCACGTAGACGTCGATCGATCGATCGCCGTCGCGGAGCTCGCTCCCCCAGACCAGCGTGTACAGCTCGCCGCGGGAGACGATGCGCCCCGCGCGCTGCACGAGGGCGACGAGCAGCCCGAACTCCCGGACCGACACGGTCAGGGCGCGGCCGGCGGCGAGCACCAGCCCGTCGCCCGGCCGGATCTCCAGCTCCCCCGCGTACAGCACGTCGTTGGTGTGCGCAGCCTCCATCGCGGTGAAGGCTCCCGTGCGGGCCGGGGCCTGCCGTGACCGTCCGGTGAACCCCGTGTGAACGACCTGTGAAGGCCCGCGGCGTCCGCTCCGCACGGGGTTAGGCTCGTTGCGGGATGGCGCTGCTTCGATCGACCGACACCGGTGTCCTCGACCTGTTCGAGGAGTCCGGCCGCAACGTCCAGCGCGCGACGCTGCTGCTCCGCGACCTGATCGCGGAGTACCCCGAGCGCGCGGACCTGGCGCGGGACCTCCTGCACAGCGAGCAGGAGGGCGACCGCATCACGCACGACATCATCCACCGGCTCAACGGCGGCGGGAACGGCCGGCCGCCGATGGCGCCGGCCGACGGCCACGTGCTCGCGACGACGCTCGACGACATCGTCGACTACGCCGAGCAGGCCGCCGACGAGCTCGCGCTCTACGCCGTCGAGGCGCCGATGGAGCAGGCGACGCTGATCGCCGACGTGCTCGTCGGCGCGGGCGAGCAGGTCGCCCAGGCGCTGCGCTGCCTGCGCTCCGGCGCCGAGCTCGCGCCGCACCTCGTGGAGATCCACCGGCTCGAGAACGAGGGCGATCGGCTGAGCCGCGACGCGGTCGCCTCGCTGTTCGCCAACGGCATCGACCCGATGGTCGTGATCCGCTGGAAGGACATCTTCGAGACGCTCGAGCAGTCGGTCGACGCGTGCGAGAAGGTCGCGCACGTGCTCGAGGGGATCTCGCTGAAGCGCAGCAACAAGCGCCGCGGGTAGGAGAGACTGCGCCGATGGCGCAGGAGATCGAGCGCAAGCTGCTGGTGGCGTCGCTTCCCGAGGACCTCGGCGCCTGGGACGCGAAGCGGCTGGAGCAGGGCTACCTCGCGAGCACCGAGGACGTCGAGGTGCGGATCCGCCGCGCCGACGGGCGGGACGCGCGGCTGACCGTGAAGTCGTCGCCGGGGCTCTCGCGCGTCGAGGAGGAGCTGGCGCTGGAGGACGCGGCGTTCGCGCGGCTGTGGCCGCTGACCGAGGGCCGGCGCGTGGTGAAGGTGCGCCACACGCGCGAGGTCGCGCCCGGCGTGGTCTACGAGCTCGACGTCTACGAGGGCGCGCTCGCGGGGCTCGCGGTGCTGGAGGTGGAGTTCGCGAGCGAGGACGACGCGCGGGCGTGGACGCCGCCGGGCTGGGCGGGTCGCGAGGTCACCGGCGAGAAGGCCTATGCCAACCAGACCCTCGCCGTGGATGGCGCGCCTTAGACCGCCGCCGCGCTCGCGACGTGCGTCGCGGCCGGGAGCGTGACGCTGCCGTCGGCGGCGACGAAGGACGCGATCCGCGCCTCCGCGCCGGCCCGGATCGCGGCCGCGGTCTCCGCGCCGGCGGCGGCGATCGCGTTGGCGAGCGACGAGCCGAGGTCGATCGCGCGCGCCCACCACGTGTCGAGGTCCGGGTGGCTGTAGCTGAAGTGCACGGTGTCGAGGACGACGTCGGTGAAGCCCGCGTCCTGCAGGCGCGCGCCGATCGCCGCGCGGTCGCGCCAGCTGAACGGCCCCGGCTCGGCGGGATCGGGCGGGGCGACGAGCCCGCGCTCGCGGAGCTCGAACGCGGCGGCCGACAGCCACGGGTTGGCCTTCGGCCCGTCCCACGCGGCCAGCGCGACGCGGCCGCCGGAGCGCAGCACGCGCCGCGTCTCGCGCAGCGCCGCTCCGGGATCGGCGAGCAGCATGTAGCCCCAGCGGCAGGCGACGGCGTCGAGCGACCCCGTCTCCACGTCGATCGCCTCGGCGTCCATCGTGCGCGCGGCGACGACGTCGGTCAGCCCGCGCGCGGCGGCGCGGGCCTCGATCGCCGCGACCATCGCGTCGGCGCCGTCGGTCAGCAGCGCGTGGCCGCCCGGACGCAGCCGCTCGGCGAGCAGCAGCCCGACGTCGCCGGGGCCGGCCGCGAGCTCGAGGACCCGCGAGCCGGGCCGCGGCGCGAGCGCCTCGACGAGCCAGTCGCTGACCGGCCGCGTGTCCGCGTCCCACCAGTCGGCCTGCGCGCTCCAGCCGCGCGCGGCGGTCTCCCACGCGTCGCGGCTCTGGTCCCGGAACTGCTGCTGGTCGAACGGCATGGCGCGGACGCTACCCGCGCCGGGGCTACGAGGACAGGTCGTGCGGGACGGTCGTCTGGTCGCTGAGCGCGCGCGCCGGGGGCGGCGGCGCCGCGCCGTTGACGGTCGTGGCCGCCTCCGGCGCGGGCGGCGGGACGACGGCCGCGCCGACGAGCGTCGACTGCGCCTGGAGCATCAGCGGCTGGCCGCA
>JAOPZG010000391.1 GCA_025964215.1 Conexibacter sp. | reverse complement strand
CAAGCTCGCCGGCGTCCGCTGCGTGCCGGCCACCGCGTCGTCCTGCAGGACCGGCGTCGCGGTCCGGGTCGGGCGCCAGGTCCAGGTCCGCGGCACGAAGCTGAAGGCCGGGATGCGCGTGACGTTCCGCTGGTCGCGCGGCGCGATCGCGACCAAGCTGCACCGCGGCGCCGCCGGCTGGGTCGCGCGCGTCCCGCCGGGCGTCCATCCCGGCGCCGTGACGCTCACCGTCCGCGACAGCGCCGGCCGGCGCTCCAACGCCGCCAAGCTCACCGTCCTCACCGAGCCGCAGAAGGTCGTCGCCCCCGCGAGCACCGACGGCACCGTCCCGGCCGCGTTCCGCGGCAACGGGATGTGGATCTGGCAGCTCGAGAAGACCGAGGGCGGCAACGTGGACGCGATCGCCGCCCGCGCCGCCGCCGCGTCGGTCACCACCGTCTTCGTCAAGGCCGGCGACGGCACGACGCCGTGGACCCAGTTCTCCCCGCTGCTCATCGGCGCGCTCCACCAGCACGGGCTGAAGGTCTGCGCGTGGCAGTTCGTCTACGGCACGAGCCCCACGAGCGAGGCGAACGTCGCCGCGCAGGCGATCGCCGCCGGCGCCGACTGCTTCGTGATCGACGCCGAGAGCGCCTACGAGGGCAAGTACGCCGCGGCGCAGACCTACATGAGCGCACTGCGCGCCGCGGCCGGCCCGAGCTACCCGATCGGCCTCACGTCCTTCCCCTACGTCGACTACCACCCCGGCCTCCCGTTCTCCGTCTTCCTCGGCCCGGGCGGCGCGCAGGTCAACCTGCCGCAGGCCTACTGGAAGGACATCGGCGGGACCGTCGACGCGATCAGCGCCCACACGCTCGCGCACAACCGGATCTACCAGACGCCGATCGCGCCGCTCGGGCAGACCTACGACAACCCGTCGGCCACCGACCTGCGGCGCTTCCGCCAGCTCTGGGCCGCCTACGGCGCGCAGGGGCTCTCGTGGTGGAGCTGGCAGGCGACCGACGACGCGCACTGGAGCGTCCTGAACGAGCCCGCGCCCGCCGCGTCCGTCGAGCCCGACCCCGGCTGGCCGGCGCTCGGCAAGGGCGCCAAGGGCGACGAGGTCGTCTGGCTCCAGGAGCACCTGACGCAGAGCTACCCCGACGTGACCGTGAGCGCGGCGTTCGACACGCCGACGATCGCCGCGGTCAAGGCGATCCAGAACGCCAACGGGATCGCGGTGACGGGCACGACGGACGCCTCGACGTGGAAGGCGGCGCTCGCGCTGCCGTACACCGCCGTCGACTGGAGCGCGACGGCCGCGAAGAAGGCGAAGGCCAGCGCCGCGCGTCGCCACAAGAGCGAGATCGGGCGCGTGGACTCCCCGCAACGCTGACCGGCGCCGCGACCCGGCAAGATGGTGGCCATGTCCGCTGTCTCGCCGACCTATCGCTTCGCCATGGCCGCGTGCACGCCCGCCGTGCGCTGGTGGGGCCGCCTCGAGGTCTCCGGGCTCGACGCCCTGCCCGCCGAGGGGCCGGTCCTGCTCGCCGGCAACCACGACAGCTACTGGGACCCGGTCGCGATCGGGATCGCGGGACTGCCGCGGCGCCAGATCTGCGCCCTCGCCAAGTCCTCGCTCTGGAAGCCCGGGCTCGGGCAGATCCTCGACGGCATGGGCCAGATCCCGATCGAGCGCGGCAAGGGCGACGCCCACGCGATGGACCGCGCGATCGCCGAGCTGCGCGCCGGCGCCTGCATCGGCGTCTTCCCCGAGGGCACGCGCTCGCTGGGCCGCGAGCTGCGCGCGCGCAGCGGCTTCGGCCGGCTCGCCGACGCGGTCCCCGAGGCGCACCTGATCTGCTGCCGCGTCACGGGCACCGTCGACATCCCGAAGTTCCCGCGCAAGCGGCCACGCGTGCGCGTCCACTTCTTCGACCCGGCCGGCGGCCAGCGCCAGCCGGGCGAGGCGCCGGACGCGCTCAGCGTCCGGCTGCTCGCCGAGATCCGCGCCGACGCGCCGTGGGTCCCCGCCGGCTGGCGCTGAGCTACGCCGGGACCTTCTCGCGCCGCTCCGGCGTCAGCGCCTTCTCGGCCTGCCGCTCGGGCGTGATCACGACGACGTCGTGCGCGAGGCCGGCCTTCGCCAGGCCGCCGATCACGAGCGCGGAGATGTCGACCTCCCACCGCTTGAGGCCGTGCTGCGCCGAGCGCGGGAAGGCATGGTGGTTGTGATGCCACGACTCGCCGAGCGACGGGATCGCCAGCCAGGCGTTGTTGGTGGACTTGTCCTCGATGTCGAAGCGGCGCGAGCCGAAGTAGTGGCAGACCGAGTTGACCGACCACGTGATGTGGTGGACGAGGAAGATCCGGACGAGCCCGCCCCACACGTAGCCGCGCAGCGCGCCCTGCCACGTGAAGCCGTGCAGGACGAAGCCGAGCACGGTCGGGATCAGCAGCGACGCGAGCACGTACAGCGGGAAGCGCCGGCCGATGGCCTTCATCTTGGGATCCTCGTAGAGGTCCTTGGCGTACTTCTTCCAGTCGGACTGGCCCTGGGTCTCCAGGAGCCAGCCGGTGTGGGCGTGCCAGAGGCCGCGCAGGCCGCTGCCATGCCCGACGTGCGGCGAGTGCGGATCGCCCTCGACGTCGGTGTGCGCGTGGTGCTTGCGGTGGTCGGCGACCCAGTCCAGGACCGAGCCCTGGACGCTCAGCTGCCCGAGCGAGGCGAACGTCCGCTCGAGCCACGGGTCGACCCGGAACGAGCGGTGCGTCAGCAGGCGGTGGAAGCCGACGGTCACCCCCATCGCGGTCGCGAAGTACATGACGGCGAGGATCGCGAGGTCGGTGACGTCGACCCACGAGCTCCACAGCAGCACGATGGCGGCCAGGACGCCCGCGAACGGGACGACCACCCCGGCGAGATTGGCGTAGCGCTCGACTCGGCTCATGCCTTTGCACGATGGCGCCAAGGCGCGCCCGCTTCTTGTGGGCAGCCATGAGGCAGACAGGCGCGTTCTTGTCACCAAGCTACGAACGCTTCTCCGCGCACGACTGCGTGCGAGCGTCGCACCGCGCGCCCGCGCACGGTAAACACCAGGGGACGTGCCACGCCGTCGCCGCCGCCGCTCGATGTTCGCCTCGGCGCCACCCCGCCGCAGCGCGGGCGTCCCGTGGCTGGAGCCC
>JAOPZG010000371.1 GCA_025964215.1 Conexibacter sp. | reverse complement strand
CCGCACTCCGACGAGGCGCCGCAGCCCGGGTCGCTCGAGCGCCTGGCCGCCGGCCGCGCGCTCGACGCCCTCGGCCGCGACCGCGGGTTCCCCGACGGACCGGCCGTCGTCAAGGCCGCGCGCGCGGGCGACGCCTCCGCGCTGGAGGCGATCCACATCCTCGGCGAGCGGCTCGGCGTCGGGATCGCCAACGCCATCAACGTCTTCGACCCCGAGCAGGTCGTCATCGGCGGCGGGGTCAGCGCGGCCGGCGAGCTGCTGCTCGAGCCCGCCCGCGCGGTCGCCCGGCGCTTCGTGCTGCCCGGCGTGGGTACCCGAACGGAGATCCGTCTCGCGCGATACGGACCGCGGGCCGGCGTCCGTGGAGCGGCCCTGCTGGCCGGCCAGGAAGTGCTCAACTCGTGAAACGCCCGGTTGCCTCGCGCGAAACGGTCGTAGGATCGACAGCAGAGACCTAGGAGGCAACACATGAGCAACGCAGGATCCGTGAACGAGCGCCTCGCGCGCCTGACCAAGCTGGGCACCAGCATCTGGCTGGACCAGATCCAGCGATCGCTCGCCCAGGGCGGTGAGCTGCAGCGCCTCGTCGACGAGCTGTCGCTGCGCGGCATGACGTCGAACCCCGCCATCTTCGAGAAGGCCATCCTCGGCGGCGACGAGTACGACGACCAGATCGCCGACCTCTTCAACGGCGGCGCCGACAGCCGCTCGATCTACCAGGCGATCGCCATCCAGGACGTCCAGGAGGCCGCCGACATCCTGCGCTCCGTCTACGACGAGAGCAAGGGCTACGACGGCTACGTCTCGCTCGAGGTCGACCCCGACCTCGCGTTCGACACCGGCAAGACGATCGAGCAGGCCAAGGAGTACTGGGGCCGCGTCGACCGCCCCAACCTGATGATCAAGATCCCGGGCACCGACGAGGGCCTGCCGGCGATCACCGAGGCGCTCTACGCCGGGATCAACGTCAACGTGACGCTGCTCTTCAAGGTGTCGCAGTACGAGAAGGTCGTCGACGCCTTCCTCGCGGGCCTCGAGCGCCGCGTCGACGAGGGCCTGCCGGTCGACGGCATCCACTCGGTCGCGTCGTTCTTCGTCTCGCGCGTCGACACCGAGGTCGACAAGCGCCTGGAGGGCTCCGGCGCCGACAAGGCGCTGTTCGGCAAGGCCGGCGTGGCGAACGCCCGCTGGGCCTACCAGTCGTTCCTGAAGGTCTTCCACGGCGACCGCTTCGCGAAGCTGCGCGAAGCCGGCGCGCCGGTGCAGCGCCCGCTGTGGGCGTCGACCGGGGTCAAGAACCCCGACTACTCCGACGTCATGTACGTCGACGAGCTGGCCGGGCCGGAGACCGTCAACACGATGCCCAAGGCCACGCTGGAGGCCGCCGCCGACCACGGCGAGGCCACCGAGGACCGCGTGTCGATCGACCCGAGCGAGGACCTGAAGGCCCTGGCCGACGCGGGGATCGACCTCGACGACGTCACCGACA
The DNA here is from genome assembly GCA_025964215.1 of Conexibacter sp. GTDB lineage: Bacteria > Actinomycetota > Thermoleophilia > Solirubrobacterales > Solirubrobacteraceae > Baekduia. Next base: position 2,008 of record JAOPZG010000371.1, on the reverse strand, counting down.
AGCTCCTCAAGGACGGCGTCGACGCGTTCGTCACGCCGATGAAGAAGCTGCTCGAGGGCATCGACTCCAAGAAGAAGGCCGTGGCGTGAGCGACATCCCCGCGGGGGTCGACGCGTCGATCCCGAGCCAGTACCAGCCGGCCATCGACGCGCGGCTCGCGCGCGCCGCGACCGACGAGGTCGCCCGCCGGATCTGGGACCACGACGACACGCTCTGGGGTCCGGCCGGCCAGGCGGAGGTCAGCAACCGGCTCGGGTGGCTCGACGTCCACGACCGGCTCCTGGAGGAGGTCGACGACCTCGAGGCGTTCGCCGAGCAGGCGCACGCCGACGGCCTGACCGAGGCGGTCGTCCTCGGCATGGGCGGCTCGTCGCTGGCGCCGGAGGTCTTCCGGCGCTCGTTCGGCACGCATGCCGACGGGCTGATCCTGCACGTCCTGGACTCGACCGACGCCGACGCCGTGCGCGACGTCGAGGCCGCGATCGACGTCGCCAAGGCGCTCTTCGTCGTCTCCTCCAAGTCGGGCGGGACGATCGAGACGCTGTCGGCCTTCCACCACTTCTGGGAGAAGACCGGCGGCAACGGCGCCCAGTTCGTCGCGATCACCGACCCCGGCTCGGGCCTCGCGGCCCTGGGCGAGGAGCACGGCTTCCGCCGCGTCTTCCTCAACGACCCCAACATCGGCGGGCGCTACAGCGCGCTCTCCTACTTCGGGATCATCCCGGCCGCGCTGCTCGGCGCCGACCTGCGCGCGCTGCTCGGCGGCGCCGCGGGCCTAGCGGAGGCGCTGCGCGCGCCCGAGGCGTCGTCCAACCCCGGGCTCTGGCTCGGCTGCGTGCTCGGCGAGCTGGCGCTCGCGCGGCGCGACAAGCTGACGTTCGTCGTCGACCCGCCGATCGAGTCCTACGGGTTGTGGGTCGAGCAGCTGATCGCCGAGTCGACCGGCAAGCACGGCAAGGGCGTCCTGCCCGTCGCCGACGAGCCGCTCGGCGCGCCGGAGGCCTACGGCGGCGACCGCGTCTTCCTCCACCTCCACGACCCGCGGCATCCGGACGGCGACGACGTCATCGACCGCGTGACGGGCGCCGGCCAGCCGGTCATCACGCTGAGCGCCGACGGCGCGGCCGACCTCGGGCGCATCATGGTGCTCTTCGAGTTCGCCACCGCGGTCGTCGGCTGGGTCCTGGAGATCAACCCGTTCGACCAGCCCAACGTCCAGGCCGCCAAGGACAAGACGAACGACGTCCTGTCCATGGACAGCCCGCCGGAGATCGGAGAGGCTGACGCCGATGCGCTCCACAAGCTGCTCACCGCGGGCTCCCCGTCCTACCTGGCGATCCAGGGCTATCTCGCTCCGACGCCGGAGTTCGACGGCGAGGTCGCAGAGCTGCGCGCGCTGATCCGCGACCGGTCGACCATGGCCACCACCTTCGGGTACGGGCCGCGCTACCTGCATTCGACCGGTCAGCTCCACAAGGGCGGCCCGCCCACGGGCCGCTTCCTGCAGGTGCTCCACGAAGCCGACGACGACGTCGCGATCCCCGGCGGCAAGGTCGCCACCTTCGAGACCCTCAAGCGCGCGCAGGCGGACGGCGACCTGCTGATCCTGCGCGACCACGGCCTGCCGGCGGAGCGCATCGTGCTCCGCGGCGACCCGGTCGCGGCGCTGCGCACCATCAAGGAGAACCTCTAACCCATGGCGCAGATCGGCTTCATCGGCCTCGGCCGCATGGGCGGCAACATGGTCGCCCGCATCAAGCGCGACTCCGACCACGAGGTCGTCGCCTTCGACTTCGACGAGAAGGCGATCGGCGCCGCGGGCAAGAAGGGCGCCGTCGGCGCCAAGTCGCTCGCCGACCTGGTCAAGAAGCTCGAGGCGCCGCGGATCGTCTGGATCATGGTCCCGGCCGGCGACCCGACCCAGCAGACGGTCGACAAGCTGGCGAAGCTGCTCGACAAGGGCGACACGATCGTCGACGGCGGCAACTCGAAGTGGACCGACGACATG
>JAOPZG010000350.1 GCA_025964215.1 Conexibacter sp. | reverse complement strand
GCGTCGTCGACCGCGATCGCCCGCGAGAAGCCGCCGGGATGCGCCGCGAGCCCGACCGTCCCCCACGCGCGGCCGGCGCGGTCGCGGTTGATCCCGGCCAGGACGACGAGCACGGCGCCGTGCTCGGCCGAGGTGATCCGCCAGAACCAGCCCTCCATCGCGACCCCGTGCGGCCGGCGCGGGTCGCCGAAGGGCAGATCCGCGCCCGTGCGGCGGTACGTGTCCAAGAGCACAGGGAGCAGTCTCTCACGGGCGCTAGACTTGAGCCTTATCGACTTAGGTTTCCACCAACTCCAGACTTCAGGAAACATGCCAGATCAGCCCTTCACCCACATCGTGCCCTGCTCCATCTGCGCCGAGCGCCCGGGCACGCACCACATGGTCGTCCAGACCGAGAGCGGCCGCCAGGGCGCCGTCCTCTGCGAGAGCTGCGCCCGCGACCTCATGGAGGGCTTCGGCCAGGCCGGCATCGGCCCCGCCGCCACCTCCGGCGGCACGCCCATGGGCCAGCCGAGCTTCGGCGGCCGCGATCGCCAGGCGATCCGCACCCGCCCCACCGCCGAGCAGGCGGACGCGTCCAAGACGCCCGCGCTCGACGAGTTCGGCCGCGACCTCACCCGCGACGCGCGCGAGGGCCGCATCGATCCCGTGATCGGCCGCGAGGACGAGATCGCCCAGACGGTCGAGATCCTCGCCCGCCGGCGCAAGAACAACGCCGTGCTGATCGGCGAGGCCGGCGTCGGCAAGACCGCGATCGTCGAGGGCCTCGCGCTGCGGATCACGCAGGGCGACGTCCCCGAGTCGCTGCGCGAGACGCGCGTCGTCTCCCTCGACCTCGGCAGCCTCGTCGCCGGCAGCCAGTTCCGCGGCCAGTTCGAGCAGCGGCTGAAGGCCGTGCTCGCCGAGGTCACCGGCTCCGAGGGCAAGATCGTGTTGTTCGTGGACGAGCTCCACACCGTGCTGGGCGCCGGCGGCGCCGAGGGCGCCATGGACGCCGCGAACCTGCTCAAGCCGCTGCTCGCCCGCGGCGAGCTGCGCATGGTCGGCGCGACGACGCTCAGCGAGTACAAGCGCATCGAGCGCGACGCCGCGCTGGCCCGCCGCTTCTCGCCGGTCACCGTCGACGCCCCGAGCGTCGAGGAGACCGTCGCGATCCTGCACGGCCTGCGCTCCGCCTACGAGGAGCACCACGGCGCCCGGATCACCGACGACGCGCTCACCGCCGCCGCGCGGCTGAGCGATCGCTACCTGACCGAGCAGCACCTGCCCGACAAGGCGATCGACCTGATCGACCAGGCCGCGGCGAAGCTGCGCCTCAACACCCCGCGGCCCGTCGACGAGGCGCAGCTGCGCGAGCAGCTGAGCGCCGCGGTCGAGGCCGAGGACTACGAGCGCGCGGCCGAGATCAAGACGCAGCTCGGCCGCCAGGCCGACGCGGCCGCACGTGAGGACGGTCCGGTGCCGACGGAGATCGTCGTGGTCGAGGAGACCGCGGTCGCCGCCGTCGTCGCCGCGCGCACCGGGATCCCGGTGGGCGAGCTGGTCGCCGGCGAGCTGCAGCGGCTCGTCGACCTGGAGGACGACCTGCACCTGCGCGTCGTCGGCCAGGACGAGGCGGTCCAGAAGGTCGCCGACACGATCCGCCGCGCCCGGGTGGGCCTCTCGGAGCCGGACCGGCCCCTGGGCTCGTTCCTGTTCCTCGGCCCGACCGGCGTCGGCAAGACCGAGCTGGTCAAGGCGCTCTCCGAGCGGCTCTTCGCGACCGAGGACGCGCTCGTCCGGATCGACATGTCCGAGTACCGCGAGCCGCACACGGTCGCGCGGCTGATCGGCTCGCCGCCCGGCTACGTCGGCTACGGCGACGGCGGCCAGCTCACCGAGCCGGTCCGGCGCCGCCCGTACAGCGTGGTCCTGCTCGACGAGATCGAGAAGGCGCACCCCGAGGTGTGGAACGTCCTGCTGCAGCTGCTCGACGACGGTCGCCTGACCGACGGCGAGGGCCGCACGGTGGACTTCACCAACGCGGTCATCGTCATGACCTCGAACCTCGGCGCCGGCCGCGCCAAGCGCTCGCTCGGCTTCACCGCCGCGGCGCCGGACGCGTCCGACGACCGGATGCTCGACGCCGCGAAGGCCGCCTTCCTGCCCGAGTTCCTCAACCGGATCGACGACATCGTGACCTTCGACTCGCTCGGCGAGCCCGAGGTCCAGAAGATCGCGCGGCAGATCGTCGGCCGCGTCGCCGGCCGGCTGCTGACGGAGCGCCGGATCGCGCTGGAGGTCGACGACGCGCTCGTCGCCCGCCTCGCGTCCGAAGGCTTCGACGAGGACTTCGGCGCCCGCCCGCTGCAGCGCCACGTGCGCCGCACGCTGGAGCGGGAGCTGACCCGGGCCATCCTGGCCGGGACCCTGACCGACGGCGCGCACGTGCGCGCCACGGACGGTGAGGACGGCGGCGTGGCGCTGGAGGTCATCGCCGCCGCCGCACCGGAGACCGTCGCCGCCTAGTCGAGACGGACGGTCGCACCGCGAACCCTCGACCACCCTCAAGGGGGTCTGACCCCCCTGAGGGTTCGAGGCGGTGTGAGAGGGTAGGCGCCAGCCATGGCGACCGACATCACGACCGACCGGCTGCGCGAGCTGGCCGAGACGCGGAGCGCGCAGGGGAAGGTCCTCAGCGTCTTCATCAACCTCGATCCACGCGAGTTCGCGACGCCGCGAGCGCGGGCGACCGAGATCAGCTCGGTCCTCGACGCGGCGGCGCGAACGATCCGCGAGGTGGACGACCTCACGCCCGACGAGCGCAGCGCGCTCCAGCAGGACCTCGAGCGCGTCAACGGCGCGCTGCGCGGCGGGGTCGACACGAAGGAGGCGCGCGCGCTCGCGATCTTCGCCTGCCAGCCGGCGGGGCTCTTCGAGATCCTCAAGCTGCCGCGCCCGGTCGAGCACAAGGTCGAGATCGGCGACACGCCGTGCGTCGAGCCGCTCGCCCGGATCGCCACCGGCGAGCTGTGGTGGTTCGTGCTGGTCGACCGCAAGCACGCGCGGCTCCTGGCCGGCACGGTCGACGGCCTGGTGGAGCTGTGGCGCCACGAGGACGACGTGCTCGCCCGCGTCGACTCCGACCGCCAGGACCAGGACGGCCGCTCGGAGCGCCGCTACGAGCGCAGCGTCGAGAACGAGGTCGACAACCACCTCCGCGGCGTCGCGACCGAGCTGGCGCGGCGGCTGCGCGACGTCCGCGTCGCGGGCATCCTGCTCGGCGGCACCAAGGAGACGACCGGCCACTTCGCGTCGTTCCTGCACGCCGACGTCGGGCGCTGCGTGAAGGGGCACTTCGACATCGACGTGAAGGGCTCGAGCGCCGACGCGGTCCTGACTGCCGCGCGCCCCGTCCTCGACGAGCTGATCGCCGGCCGCGACGAGGAGCTGCTCGCGAAGATCGACGAGGGCCTCGGCACGGGCGGCCGCGCGGTCGCCGGCCTCGGCGACGTCCTCCTCGCCGCCCACGAGCGCCGCCTCGACACGCTCGTGCTCCAGGAGGGCTTCACCGCCAAGGGCACCCGCTGCCCGCAGTGCGGCTGGATGGGCGTGAGCGCCGGCGGCCAATGCCCCGCCGACGGCACGATGACCGACATGGAGGACAACGTCGTCGAGACGCTCGTGGGGTCGGCGCTGGGCCAGGACGCGCGGGTGCGCTACGTCGCGGCGGACGACGCGCGCGTGGGCGCGAAGGGCGGGGTCGCGGCGCTGTTGCGGTTCTAAAGTCGCCGAATCCGCGGTCGTTCGTAACGAGGTGCTCTCCGCGAGCAGCCGGCTACGACCGACCCGCCAGCACGTGGATCGTGGCGATCGTCGGGTCCGCCGCGCCGTGCAGGCGCGCGCCTGAGGCGACGAGCTCGCGGAGGTACGTCGCGGTGTCGGCGGTGATGCGCTCGCCGGGCAGCAGCGCCGGGATGCCCGGTGGGTAGCCGGCGATCGACTCGCAGGAGATGCGGCCGACGGCGTCCTCCAAGGCCACCACCTCGCTAACGCCGAGGAACGCGTCACGCGGCGCGACGACCATCTCGTTCGACAACGCCCCCGGCCCGCGGACGAGCGCGGCGACCGGCGACCCCGGCTTCTGGATCCGCTTGACGATCTCGTCCACGTCGCCCGCGAAGCGCACGAGCGCCTCGGCCGGCTGGCCGACGCCGAGCACGCAGACGATCGTCGCGACCGTCGCCAGCTCGACCTGCACGTCATAGGCATTGCGCAGCGCGTCGGCCACCTCGTAGCCCGTGCGACCCGTGGCGCGCGTGTCCAGCACCAGCCGCAGCGGGTCGTACGCCGCCACCCCATCCCGCCCGACGAAGCCGGCGTCGATCGTCGCGATCCCGGGCGTGGTCGCGAGCTTCTCGCGCGTCGCCTGCGCGGCCGCGATCGTCTCGTGCAGCAGCGCCTCGCCGTGCACCGCGAGCTGCCGCCGCGCGCCGTCGAGCGAGGCCATCAACAACGACGAGGGGCTCGTGGAGCGCACGAGGCGGATCGCGCGGCCGACGGCGGCGGGGTCGATCCGGCCGGTCGGCCCGATGTGCAGCATCGCGCTCTGCGTCAGCGATCCCACGATCTTGTGCGTGCTGGTGAGCACCGCGTCGGCGCCGAGCTTCAGCGCGCTCTCGGGCAGGTCGGGGTGGAAGCCGAAGTGCGGGCCCCACGACTGGTCGACGACCAGCGCGACGTCGCGGGCATGCGCGACGCGCGCGAGCGCCTCGACGTCGGCGGCCATCCCGTAGTAGGTCGGCGAGACGAGGAACGCGACGCGCGCCTCCGGGTCGGCGGCGAGCGCGGCGTCGAGCGCGTCCGGCGTGACGCCGTGCGCCATCCCGAGCTCGGAGTCGTAGGCCGGCGCGACGAACGACGGCAGCCCGCCGCTCAGCACGAGCCCGTCGACGATCGACGCGTGCGAGTTGCGCTGCGCGACGACGTGCGCGCCGAGCGGCGCGAGCGCCAGGCAGAGCGCGTGGTTGCCCTGCGTCGCGCCGTTGGTCAGGAACCACGTGCGCGCGGCGCCGTAGGCCTCGGCGGCCAGCGCCTCGGCGCGCTCGTACGGCGTCGGCGTCGGGCCGATGTCGACGCCGTGGATGTCCTGCGGGATGTCGATCCCGAGCGCGCGGTCGCCGAGCGCGTAGCGCAGGCCCGGGTCGGCGCCCGGCCCGCCCTTGTGGCCCGGGACGTGGAAGCGGCCGGGACCGCGGAAGCCGTAGGCGACCACGGCGTCCAGGTAGGGCGCCGTCGGCTGCTCCGACGGGCCGGACTTCGGGGTCGACGCCTCGCTCACCCGAGCGAGACTAGCTGCCCGGCGCTAGCCCGCGGCCTTGAGCAGGTACTCGCGCACGAAGCCGTCGAGGTCGCCGTCGAGCACGCGCTGGGCGTCGCCCATCTCGCGGTCGGTGCGGTGGTCCTTGACCATCGTGTACGGGTGCAGCACGTAGGAGCGGATCTGCGAGCCGAAGTTCACGTCGAGCGTCTCGCCGCGCTCCTTGGCGATCTCCTCCTGGCGCTCGCGCTCGTAGCGCTCCAGCAGCTTCGCGCGCAGCATCTTCATCGCGGTGTCCTTGTTGGCGGACTGCGAGCGCTCGTTCTGGCACTGCACGACGATGCCGGACGGGCGGTGCGTGATCCGGACCGCGGAGTCCGTCTTGTTGACGTGCTGGCCGCCCGCGCCCGAGGCGCGGTAGGTGTCGATCTGGAGGTCGTCGGAGTCGATCTCGACGTCGCCGGTGTCCTCGATGACGGGCGCGACCTCGACGCCGGCGAACGCGGTCTGGCGGCGCGACTGCGCGTCGAAGGGCGAGATCCGGACGAGCCGGTGGACGCCCTGCTCGGCGTTGAAGAGGCCGTACGCGTTCTCGCCCTGCGCGCGGAACGTGGCGGACTTGATGCCCGCCTCCTCCCCCGCGCTCGCCTCCAGCAGCTCGACCTTGAAGCCACGCGACTCGGCCCAGCGCATCATCATCCGCAGGACCATCTCGGCCCAGTCCTGGGCGTCGGTGCCGCCCGCGCCGGCGTTGACGGTGACCAGCGCGTCGCCCGCGTCGTAGGGACCCGAGAACAGCCGCTCCTCCTCGAGCGCGCCGAGCCGGCTCTCCAGCGAGGCGAGCTGCTCCTGCAGCTCGCCGGCCAGCTCCTCGTCCTCCTCGGCGAGCTCGACCAGCCCGTCGAGGTCCTCGACGTCGGCCGCGAGCTCCTGGAAGGCCTTCAACTTGCGCGTCGTCCGCGCATGCTCGGTGTTGACCTTCGCCGCCGTCCCGGAGTCGTCCCAGAACCCGGGCACCTGCATCTGCTGCTCCAGCGCGGCGGCCGAGGCCTCGAGGGCGTCGGGGTCGGTGCTGGAGCGCAGCCTGTCGTAGCTCGCGCGGATCGCCGCGAGGCGCTGCGGGATGGGAAGGGCTGTGTCAGACGGGGACGCCACTACGCCCCGTGGCACTTCTTGTACTTCTTGCCGCTCCCGCACCAGCACGGGTCGTTGCGGCCGATCGTCTCGTGCTCGTCGACGCGACGCTGCTGGACGACGGGCATGGCGTCCTCGACGCCCTCGCCCTCGGCGTACTCGACGGCCGCGCCGCCGGCGGTGCCGGCGGCGGCCGCGGCGGTCAGCGCGCTGGGCTGCTGGGTGCCGACGCCGCCGGTGTACTGGATGGCGACCGGACCCGCGGAGCCGCCCTGCGGCAGCGCGGGGCCGTCGGTGCCCTCGACCTCGACCTCGACGTGGAAGACCATCCGCGAGAAGTCGGCCCAGATCGAGTTCATCAGGTCGGTGAAGAGCTCGTACGCCTCGTTCTTGTAGGCGACCAGCGGATCGATCTGGGCGAACCCGCGGAGGTGGATGCC
>JAOPZG010000337.1 GCA_025964215.1 Conexibacter sp. | reverse complement strand
GCGGAGATCGACCGGCTCGGCACGAACCTGCTGACCGTCGAGGCTGGGCAGAGCCTCACTGGGCAGGACGCGACGCTGCCCGTCGAGGCGCCCGGGCGGATCACGCTGCTGGGCGATGTGGACGCGGTGGCGCACACCGGCCTGATGAAGGACGAGAGGGTCTACCGCAGCTCGCTCATCCCGGCGGCCGACAGCGGTGGGTTGCAGGTGCGGGCCGCCAGCCTGGACCTGCTGTCGGTGCTCGCCACCGATGTGGCGCGCGGGAGCTGGCTCAACGCCGGCACCGCGCGCGAGCCGGTCGCGGTGCTCGGCGCGGTCGCCGCCGAGCGACTGGGGATCGACCGCGTCCACGCCGGTCAGCGGATCTGGCTGGGCGGGAGGTGGTTCGACGTCGCGGGCATCCTGGAGCCCTCGCCGCTGGCGAGCGACGTCGACACGAGCGCCCTGGTCGGCTACCCCGCCGCCCGGCGGTACCTCGGCTACGACAGCCTCGTCGGCGGCGCGTGGGAGGCGGGCCCGCCGAGCACGATCTACACGCGCGTCGCGACCGGCCACGAGGCCGCGGTGCAGGCGCTGCTCGCGCCGACCGCCAACCCCGAGGCGCCCGACGAGGTCGACGTCAGCCAGCCCTCCGACGTGCTCACCGCCCGCGCCGCCGCGGCCGGCGCCTTCGACAGCCTCTTCCTCGGGCTCGGGATCGTCGCCCTGATCGTCGGCGCCGTCGGCGTCGCCAACATCATGATCATCTCGGTCCTCGAACGCCGCTCGGAGATCGGCCTGCGCCGCGCGCTCGGCGCGACGAAGAGCCAGATCCGCACCCAGTTCCTCGCCGAGTCGATCCTGCTCGCCGTCCTCGGCGGCATCGCCGGCGTGCTCGCCGGGATCGTCGCGACGGCGGTGTACGCCAGCGCGAAGGGCTGGGCCGTCGTGATCCCCGTCGAGGCGTGGTCGGGCGGCATCGCCTCGGCGGTGATCATCGGCGCGGTCGCCGGGTTGCTGCCGGCGGTGCGCGCGTCGCGGATGCCGCCGACGGTGGCGTTGCGGACGGCGTGAGCATCGAGCGACGCGGTAGCGGACGATCGTGGCGCTCCTGGTCGGCACGGCACGGGCGGGACTCTGGAGCCGCGGTGGGCGGTGGCGAGGGGCGCCGCGCCGGGGGAACTGTTCCATCGGTCAGGACGCGCGCGTGCCAGATCGTCGAGATTGGCGGGTCCATGCACCTTCCTCGCCATCCCGCGGCCATCGCCGCCTCGATGCTCGCCGTCGGCGCCCTCGGCACCGGCGTGGCGCTCGCCGCGGCGGCCGGCGACGCGGATCCGGACTTCAACGGCGGCGCGCCCGCGCTGATCGACTTCCCGGGCTCCGGCACCCACTCGCTCCAGGCGCTGACCGTCGCGCCTGACGGCTCGATCTTCGCCGGGGCGGGCGGCTTCGACCGCAGCAGCCTCTGGCTCGCCCACCTCAGCGACTCCGGCGCGCCGGTCGCGGGCTTCGGCACAGACGGCGTCGTGACCGACGACGCGATCGCCGGCCTGGCCACGCCGGCGGAGGCGCTCGCCGTCGCAGGCGACGGCGACCTGCTCGTCGGCGTCCGCGCCGACGGCACCGAGGCGACGGGGTACCTCGCGGGCAAGGTCGCCGCGGGCGCCTGGGGCACTGGCGACGACGGCCTTCGCGGCGACTTCACGGTCGAGCGCTACGACGCCTCCGGCACCCGCGTCGGCGAGAGCCGCGTGGACATCGACCCGACGAGCTCCTTCAGCGACGCGACGATGGTCGCGATCCTCCCGCAGGCCGACGGCACGACGCTGCTGCTCGGCTCGGCTTACGTCGACGGGCACGAGCGCTTCGTGCGCGTCCTGCTCGGCGCCGACGGCGTCCCGGTGGCGAGCTTCGGCGACGACGGCGTCGCGATCGACACCGGCAACCCCGACGAGGCCTATGCCATCGCGGGCGGCTACCAGGCGGGCGGGCCGGCCGGCAGCGTCCTGATCGCCGGCATCGGCGAGCAGCTGGTCCTGCGCCGCTACCTGGCCGATGGCAGCGTCGACGCGAGCTTCGGCGGCGCGTTCGCGCACGAGCCCTTCGGCGGCACGGCGATCAAGACGGCGGCGATCGCGCCGGACGGCTCGACGTACTTCTCCATGAACTTCGGGGATGAGATCCAGCGCGTCACGGCCGCCGGCCAGCGCGACGCGAGCTACGGCACCGGCGGCGTCGTCCGGGCCGACATCTTCGTCTTCCGCATGGCGGTCCAGGCCGACGGCAAGCTCCTGCTCGCGGGCGCCGACCGGAGCGGCCGGACGCTGGTCGAGCGGCTCAACGCCGACGGCACGCCCGACACGACCTACGGCGACGGCGGCATCCGCACGCTGCCGCTCCCCGACGGCCTCACCGAGATGACGCCGCGCGCCTTCGCGATCCAGCCCGACGGCAAGGCCGTCGTCGGCGGCGACGCCGTCAACGACCCCGAGCCGCCGCGGGCGCGCGCCGTGGCGGTGGATCCGGGCGGGTCGGTCGGCTTCGTGGCCCGCCTGAGCGGCGACCCCAAGCCGCCGGTGACGACCACGACGACCGACACGACCACGACCACCGCCGACACGACGCCGGCACCGGCCCCGACGACCCCCGCGCCCGCCGCCCAGCCGGTCGCCGCCGCGAGCGCCAACCCGCTCCCGGCCACCACGTCGTGCGTCAGCCGCCGCTCGTTCAAGATCCGCCTGCGGATCCCGCGCGGCGCGGTCGCCACCAGCGCCACGGTCAAGGTCAACGGCAAGCAGGTCAAGGTCGTCAAGGGCTCCCGCCTGCGCGCCGCGATCGACCTGCGCGGGCTGCCGAAGGGCAAGGCCACCATCTCGATCGTGGTCAAGCTCGCCGGCGGCAAGAAGCCGCTGACCGGCACCCGCGTCTACCGCACCTGCGTGCCGAAGCGCTCGGGCTCGGCGCCGCGCCTCTAGCTGGGCGGCGCCACCGGCACCGGGAGCTGGAGGTGGCAGAGCGCCGAGAGCGCGGCGGTCACGGTGCTCTCCGCCGCGGCCGTCAGGGGCGCGCCGGTCAGCGACTGGCCGGCCGAGACCGCCGCCTGCTGCACCGCCAGCGGCTGGCCGGTCGGCTGGTCGCCGGCGGCCTGCTGGGCGGCTTGGGTGGCGCTCGCCTCG
>JAOPZG010000279.1 GCA_025964215.1 Conexibacter sp. | reverse complement strand
CGGCGCCGGCGACGAGCCGCAGCGGACCGGGCGGGATGCCCTCGACCGCGGCCCCGACCGCGACGTCGACCTGCGCGTGGAAGCGGGCGTGGAGCGCGTCGACGAATGCGTCACGATCAACGAAGTGCACGTAGAACGTGCCCTTGGCGAGCCCGGCCTCGGCGACGACGCGGTTGACGCTGAGCCCGGCCAGCCCATGCTCCTCGGCGACCGCGATCCCGGCGTCCAGCAGCGCCTCGGCGGTGGGGTGGACGGAGGTCGTCGGCATCCGCCCCGAGCCTACAGCGACCGATCGGTCGCAACCCTCGACCACCCTGAAGGGGGTCTGACCCCCGACCGATCGGTCATTGACGCTGACCGACCGGTCGGTCATGCTGTCGCGCCATGGACCTGCTCGAGACCGCCTCCGGCCCCATCGCCTACGACGAGCGCGGCGACGGTCCCGCGATCGTCCTGCTCCCCAGCGGCGCGCACGACCACCACGACTACGACGAGCTGCGCGCGCTGCTGGGCGACGGCGTCCGGACGATCGCCCTCGACTGGCCCGGCCACGGCGCCTCGCCGTCGGGCGAAGGACCCGCGAGCGCGATGCGCTTCGCCGACGTCGCCGAGGAGCTCGTCGCGCGGCTCGCGCCCGAGGGCGCCGTCGTGGTCGGCAACTCGGTCGGCGGCTTCGCCGCGGCGCGCATCGCCGCCCGCCGGCCGGAGCTCGTCAAAGGCCTCGTCGTCATCGACGGCGGCGGCTTCGGCGGCCGGCCGCCCCACGTCCGCGCGTTCTGCGCGCTGATGGCGCAGCCGTGGTTCCTGCGCCGGATCTACCCGGCGTTCTCCGCGCGCTACATGCGGGCGCGCACCGACGCCGACCGTCGCGCCCGCGACGCCGGCGTGGCCACGACGCGGCGCGATCCCGGCCTGCGGGCGGTCACCGAGCTGTGGCGCAGCTTCGCCTCGCCCGAGCACGAACTGCGCGAGGAGGCCAAGGCGATCACCGCCCCGACGCTCGTGCTCTGGGGCCGCCGCGACCCGGTGATCCCGCTGAGGCTCGGGCGCCGCGTCGCGGCGACGATCCCGGGCGCGCGGCTCGTCGTCTTCGACTCCGGCCACGTGCCGCACACCACCGACCCGGCGGGCGTCGCCGCCGCGCTCGCGCCGTTGATCGCCACCGCCAGCGCCTAGACTCGATGGGAGCATGGCCAAGGGCAAGAAGCGCAAGGTGGCGCCGGGCGACATCGCGAGCAACCGCACCGCGTCGCACAAGTACGAGTTCCTCGACAGGTACGAGGCGGGTCTCGTGCTGCAGGGGACCGAGGTCAAGGCCCTGCGCGAGTCCGGCGCCCAGCTCAAGGACGGCTTCGCCTCGATCCGCGACGGCGAGATCTGGCTCTACAACGTGCACATCCCGCCGTACGGGCCCGCGTCGCGCGACAACCACGAGCCCGAGCGCCCGCGCAAGCTGCTGCTCAACCGCCGCGAGATCGAGCAGATCTCCGGCCGCACGATCGAGCGCGGCCTCACGCTCGTCCCGACGCGCCTGTACTTCAAGGAGTCGCGCGCGAAGGTCGAGATCGCCCTCGCCAAGGGCAAGGACCGCTTCGACAAGCGCGAGTCGCTGAAGCGCAAGGACCAGGAGCGCGACGTCCAGCGCGCCCTGCGCGACGCCGGGCGCTAGCGCCGTGCGCTAGTCTTCGCAAAAGCTCTCACCTTTGAGAGTTGAATTTGGCGGCCCTGGGGATTCCATCCCCACCTACCTCTCTCGCCTCAGCTTTGCCGGCAATGCGAGATGCGGTGCCGATCTGGCCCTACGGACGGAGAGCCCGGATGGCGGACCGACCGACGAGGGCCGCTCACCGATGCTACCGCAGGCGGTCAGCGGCCGCCTACGGATCACTTTCGTCACCGCGTCGCCGCGTGACTAGAGCGTGCGGTGCAGGTGCGTCGCCGAGACGGCGCCCGCGAGCGCGACTATCAGCAGCAGGTACGTCGCGCCGATCATGATCCGCTGGCGGCGCTCGATCGAGTAGTACTGGCGGATCGCCGGATCCGCCGAGCGGAACTGCTTGAAGCGGTGGTAGGTCTGGTAGACCGAGACGATCGCGATCAGGATGATGATGGGGTTGGGGATCGTCAGGACGAGCACGACCATCCCGAAGACGCCGATCAGCCAGACCCATGGGCTCAGCGCCGCCGCCGCGCGCCCGCCGTCGAGCGGGCTGATCGGGAGCAGGTTGAACAAGTTGAGGAAGAACCCCGTGTAGGCCAGCGCCTGCCAGAACTCCTCGCCGGTGGCGGCGTAGACGAGCAGGCAGACCAGCGCGCCGACCGAGCCCAGGATCGGCCCCGCGAGGCCCGTCCGCGCCTCGGCCGCGGCGTCGCCGCCGAGCGACTTCGCCCAGATCAGCGCGCCCAGGAACGGGATGAAGACCGGCGCGCTGACGTCCTTGACGCCCTCGCGCTTGAGCTGGATCACGTGCCCGTACTCGTGGACGAGCAGCAGCAGGACGAAGCCG
>JAOPZG010000272.1 GCA_025964215.1 Conexibacter sp. | reverse complement strand
CCGCGGTCGGCCGCGCCACCGCGGTCGCGGTGGGCGTGACGGGGCTGCTGGGGCTGGGCGCGCTGCTGGCGCTGTCGCCCCACACCCCCGCGGGGTTGGGCGAGCTGCTCTTCGGCGACCTGCTCTGCGTGAGCGACGTGGACCTGGCCTTGGCGGCGGGGCTGGCGGTGGGTGTGCTGGTGGCGCTGTCGCTGCTGCACGGCCGGCTGCTGCTGGTGGGGTTCGACCGGCTCAACGCGGCGGCGTTGGGCGTGCGGCCGGGCGTGGTGGACGTGGCGCTGCTGCTGCTGGTGGCCGCAGCGCTGCTGGTCGCGGTGCAGGGCTTGGGGAACCTGCTCGTGGTCGCCGTGCTCGTCGGCCCCGCCGCGTGCGCCCGGGCGGTGACGCGGCGGATGTCGGTGATGATGGCGGTGGCGGCGGGCGTCGCGGTGGCCGCGGGGTGCGGCGGGTTGTACTTGTCCTACTACGCCTCGACCGCGGCGGGAGCATCGATCGCGGCGGTGATCGTGGGGGCGTACGCGGTCGCGCTGGCGGTTGGCGGCGTGCTGCGCATGCGCGGGGCCGCCGCGGCGTAGGTGGCGCTCAACGCGAGCGTCTCGCGTCGCGTCGCGGGCGGGTTCGGGGCCGGCTCGAGATGCGTGTCGTTTCGTGGTGAACTATTCACCCCAAGACGACACGACCGCCGGCGCCTCGCACCGGACGGGCGATCTCTGGGCACCGCAAGCGCTCAGCCCGCCGCGCACTCCCCGCACGCCCCGTGCAGGACGACGTCATGCTCCGCCACCGTGAACGTCACGCGCGCCGCCAAGCGCTGGATCGACCGCTCCAGCTCCACGTCCTCGAACGGGATGACGACCCCGCACGCGTCGCAGACCATGTGATGGTGATGGCCTTCCTCCCGGGCGGCCTCGAAGCGGGCCAAGCCCTGCCCCACCTCGACGCGCATCACCAGCTTCAGCCCCTCGAGCTCCTCGAGGATCCGGTAGATCGACGCCCGCGCGACCGGCCGGCCGCCCGCGTCGCCACCGCGCAGCGCCTCCTCGATCTCCGCCGCGCTCAAGGCACACCGTTGCGCGTCCAGCAGCCCGATCAGCGCCGCCCGCGCCCCGCCGCGGCGATAGCCGGCGCCGGCGAGCGCCTCGGTCGCGCGGACCGACCAGCCCTCGGCCGCCTGCGACCCGTGATCGTGCCCGTGGTGCGTGGTGGGACTCATTCCCACCAAGAGTATCGGCGGCGGCGCAGGCCGAGCCCGAGAGGCCGACGCCCCTGCTAGGCCGTGAGCTTCGAGGCGACCTTCGACAGCGGCTCGGCCAGCGCGTTGACGAGCTGGCTCAGCTCGCGGCGCTGGGCCTTGTCGACGGTGTCGTAGGACGGGTACGCGCCGCCCTGCTTGAGCTTCGCGAGCGCCGCGTTGACGGCGTCGAAGCGGCTGGCGATCGTCGTCGCGAGCGTCGCGTCGGACTTGCGCAGCGCCGGGGCGAGCAGGCCAAACGCGGCCTCCGAGCCCTCGACGTTGGCCTCGAAGTCGGAGAGGTCGGTGTGCGAGTACCGGTCCTCCTCGCCCGTGATCTTCGACGCGGAGACCTCGTCCAGCAGGCCGTTGGCGCCGTTGGCGAGCTCCTCGGGCTGGTAGGTCAGGCCCTTGGTCTTGGCCTGCAGGCGCTTGACGTCGACGAGCAGCTTGTCGGCGATCGGCCCCAGGCCCTTCGTGCTGCCCTTGACCCAGAGGCCCTGCTCGATCTTGTGGAAGCCCGTCCAGGGCGTCCCCTTCTCGACGTCGTTGACGCGCGCGTCGATCTCGGGATCGAGGTTGCCGAAGGACTCGGCGACCGGCTCGATCGTCTCGTACGGCGCGCGGGCGGCGGCGAACTGCGTCTTGGCCTCGGCGACGTCGCCGGCCTTGATCGCGGCGACGAACTTCTCGGTGCGGTCGACCAGGATCGCGGACTTGCTCTCCACGTAGCTGCGGTAGGACTCGGTCGCGGACTTCAGCAGCGGGTCGTTCGCGCCCGCGGCGACCGCCGTGCCGCCGACGTTCAGGATGCCGGTCGCCGCCGTCTTCCCGCCCGGGCAGGACATCGAGTACTGGCCCGGCTTCAAGTTGATGGTGAACGAGCCCGACAGCCCGGCGACGAGGTTCTCCTTCTCGCCGAGGATGCGGGAGCCCGAGAGGACCTCGAACTCGCTCACCCGGCCGGTGCCCCCGTTGGTCACCTTGAACTCCGTGGGGCCCGAGCCCAGCTTCAGCGACGCGGGCTCGCACCCGGCGTCGGTCAGCTTGATCGCGACCTGCTTGCCCCCGGAGCTCGCGCTCCCGGTGCTCTTGTCGTCCGTGCCGCACGCTGCGAGCAGCAGCGCGGCGGCGGTGACGACGAGGGCCGCGACGGCGGCGTTCTTCATGCTGTGCTCCTTGGAGGGCTTCTTGCGCGCCGGCATCAGGATGTAGATGACGGCGGGGATGGCGTAGACGAGGTAGCCGATGACCTCGATGGTCGTCGGGGTGGGCTGCAGGCCGAGCATCCCGGTGAGCAGCGCGGCGGTCCACGTCCCCGGCACGACGAGCCAGGTGAGATCCAGCGCCTGGCCTTGGCCGAAGTTGACCCAGCCCGCCTCGTGGGCGGTGTGCAGCGTGCTGGCGACCAGCCCGGCGGCGACGAGCGCCAGCACGAGGCCGGTGAAGCGGAAGAACCGCTGGAGGTTGAGCTTGATCCCGCCGCGGTAGAGCGCGAAGCCGATCGCGATCGCGGCCAGGATGCCGAGGACGGCGCCGACGCCGGCGGTCCCCGGGTCCTCGGAGCTCTGGAAGACGGCGAGGAGGAAGACGACCGTCTCGAGCCCCTCGCGGATCACCGCGAAGAAGGCCATGCCGACGAGGGCCTTGACCGAGCCCTCCTTCAGCGCGCTGGCCGCGCTCTCGCGCAGGTGGGCGGACATCCCGGCCGCGTGCCGCCGCATCCAGACCACCATGAAGGTGACGATGCCGACGGCGACCGCGCCGATGACGGTCTCCAAGCCCTCCTGCTGGCGCTGCGGCAGCTCCTGGTCGACGACGTCGAGCAGGATGCCGACGGCGAGGCAGATCGCCGCCGCCCCGACGACGCCCGCCCACACCCACCTGAGCGCGTCGCCGCGCCCCTCCTGGCGGAGGAACGTGGCGATGATCGACACGATGAGCGCGGCCTCGACCCCCTCGCGGAGGCCGATGACGAACGTCGGGAGCATGCGCGCATCTTAGGCGAGCCTAAGCGCACATGTCGGGTTCCCTAATTCGGGAGCCCTTATACGCGTCTCACTCGGGGGTGGAGACGCGCTTCGGCTCGTCGCTGGAGGACTCGCCGGAGAGGCTGTCCTTGAACTCGCGCATGCCCATGCCGAGCGACTTGCCGGCCTCGGGGAGCTTCTTCGGGCCGAGGACGACGAGCGCGATGACGAGGATGACGAGCATTTCGGGGAAGCCGATGGGCACGAGGGCCCTCCTAGAGGTCGGGGTTCACGTCTTCCTTCGCGGCGGGAGCCGGATCGGATCACCGGGTAGGTTCGATCGATGCCGCGGATCCTCGAGCACGAGCTCGGTCTGACCTGGGTGATGGACGACGCGATGGAGCGCGGATCGCATGCGCTGCTCGACGAGGACGGGCGCGTCTGGCTGATCGACCCGGTCGCCGACGACGAGGCGCTGGCCCGGGCGGCGGCGCTCGGGCCGGCCGCGGGCGTCATCCAGCTCCTGGATCGCCACAACCGCGACTGCTCGCTCCTGGCCAGCCGGCTGGAGGTCCCGCTGCTCCGCGTCCCCGACCAGCTCCCGGACACGCCGTTCACCGCGCATCGCGTCATCCACAACCGGCTGTGGCGCGAGGTCGCGCTGTGGTGGCCGGCGCGCAAGGCGCTGATCGTCGCCGAGGCGCTCGGGACCAACGCGGCGTTCGCGGTCGGCGACGGCCCCGTCGGGAAGCTCCTGCTGAAGCTCCCGTCGCTGATCCGCGCGGGCCGCTGAGCCACAGCGACAGACGGGCCTCGCTGTCGCACTGCGGCGTATGCTGCGGCGCATGTCCGAGCCCATCCTGTCCCCCGTCCTCGACGCCTTCCGCTTGGACGGCAAGGTCGCCGTCGTCACCGGCGCCTCGTCAGGGCTGGGCGTGTCCTTTGCGATCGCGCTCGCCGAAGCCGGTGCCGACCTGGCGCTCGGCGCACGACGCATCGAGGGACTGGAGTCCAC
>JAOPZG010000255.1 GCA_025964215.1 Conexibacter sp. | reverse complement strand
CGCCGCCGCGTCGGCGGGCGAGGCCAGGACGACGGAGCCGACGACGTCGACCAGCCGCCGCTGGCCGGGGTCGCGCCGCCGGCGCCCCGAGCGTGAGCGCCCGGCCTCCGGCGCGCGGACGTGGTCCTCGCGGCAGAGCAGGACCTCGACCGTCAGGTTCGGGTGCGCGAGCAGCGACGGGAACGAGACGAGCCGGTCGAAGACGTCGAGCGCCACGCCCCGCAGCGGCGAGCGCCGCGACGACAGGACCTGGCCGTCGTCGTCGATCCGGATGATCCGCCGCTCGGCCGCGACCGGGTGGACGATCCGCATCCGGTGGCCGTCCAGCAGCGCGTCGAGCTTCGGCCCCAGCGGCGAGAACCCGCCGGTCTGGACCTCCACCAGCTCCCCGTCCGCGCGCACCAGGTCGATCACGTAGCGCCCGAACGGGACCTCGGCGACGTCGCCCGGCCGCGCGAGCAGATCCTTCACCGCCGCGTGCAGCGGCCCCTCGCGCAGGACGCCGATCCCGGACACCGACCGCAACCTTACCGGCGCCCGTCGCGTTCCCCCTGAAGTGGGAGCGCTCGTGCAGGACCGCGACTCTCCCGACCTAGGGTTGTTCCCAGATGTCGATGCGCCGCCTTCTCTCCCCCCTGCTCCTCACCGCCGCCCTGCTCGCCCTCGCCGCCCCCGCGGCGCAGGCCGACTGCCCCGGCGCCTCCGCCTCGGCCTGCCCGTACACCGGGCTGGCCCAGAACGGCGCGCGCGGCGGCGGCGTCCTGCGCTTCCCGCAGGCCGTGGCCGTCAGCCCGGTCGACGGCGCGGTCTACGTGACCGACCAGGGCTCGCACATCGTCCAGCAGTTCGCGCCCGACGGCACGTGGCTGCGCGACATCGGCACCGCCGGGACCCGTCCCGGCGAGCTGACCGCCATGGGCGCCGTCGCGGTCACCGGCGACAACCAGGTCGTCGTCGCCGACGGCGGCTCCAACCGGATCGTCCGCTTCGACACCACCGGCGGCCTGATCGACAGCTGGGGCGGTCCGGGCACGGCGCTCGGCAAGTTCCACTTCGGCGCCGGCGGCGGCAACGACGCGGCGGCCGGCGGCGGCCTCGCGGCGTCCGGCTCCACGCTCTTCATCGTCGACACCGGCAACGACCGCGTCGTGCGCTTCAGCGCGGGCGGCGGCAACGGCGCCGAGATCGTCCCGCCCGGGACGCTCCAGAACCCGCGCGGCGTCGCGGTCCGCGGCACGCGCATGCTCGTCGCCGACGACCAGCATCACCGGGTCGCCGCCTTCGACACCGGCGGCCACCTGCTCGCCTCGATCGGCTCCGGCCAGGGCGCCGGACCCGGGCAGCTGAACTTCCCCTACGGCGTCGCGATCGACCCGCAGGGCCGCGTCTTCGTCGCCGACGACATGAACCAGCGGATCGTCCGCTACAGCACGCCGCAGACCAAGTACCAGTACAAGGCCCGCTGGGGCTCCTACGGCACCGCGCCCGGCCAGCTCGCCTACCCGCGCGGCGCGGCGACCAACGGCAGCGGCGAGCTCTACGTCGCCAACACCGGCAACGACCGCATCGACGTCTTCGACGCCAGCGGCACGCTCAAGCGCTCCTTCGGGACGAGCGGTCGCGCGACCGGCCAGTTCGACGGGCCGCTCGGCGTCGCGGCCGACGCGAGCGGGATCCGCGCGGTCACCGACTCGGTCAACGGCCGCGTCCAGCTGATCAACCCGGACGGCTCGATCGCCACGGTCTGGGGCTCGCCGAACCCCGGCCCGACGATCCTGCCCAACCCCGTCGCGGTCGCCTTCGACAGCGGGGGGAACGGCTTCGTCCTCGACAACCGCCGCAGCACGATCGTCGTCTTCGACCGCGGCTCCGCCTCCACCACGCGCGTCATCGGCACGGAGGGCTCCGGCCCCGGGCAGCTCCTCTCGCCGCAGGCGCTGGCGATCGACGGCTCCGGGAACATCGCGGTCGCCGACACCGGCAACCAGCGGATCGCGCGCTTCGCCGCCGACGGCACCTACTTGGGGTCCTTCCCGACCGACAGCACGCCGCGTGGGATCGCCGTCACGCCCGACGGCAGCAAGATCTACGTCGCCGACAACGCCAACCGCATCACGGTCTACGACGGCGGCGGGACGGAGCTCGACCAGTTCGGCGGCACCGGCTCGAAGCTCGGCAAGCTCAACGCGCAGGCGCAGATCGCGCTCGACCCGGGCGGGAACCTCTGGGTCGCCGACCGCGGCAACAACCGCGTCCAGGAGTTCGGCCCGGCCGGCGAGCGCCTGCTGAGCGTCGGCAACCGCGGCACCGGCGACGGCCAGTTCATCCACCCCACCGGCGTGAGCGTGGACTGCAACGGCAAGCTGACCGTGACCGACAGCGAGAACAACCGCGTCACGACGCTCACCCTCGCCACCCCGACCGTCGGCGTGAACTGCACGCCGCTCGCCGCGCCGGCCGGGCCGCCCGCGCTCAAGTACCCCACCTTGCCCGAGCCGCTCGGCCCGCAGCTGACGGTCAAGATCCTGCGCAAGGCCGGGCTGCTGACCGCGCGCAACCTGCCGGTCCGCGTCGGCTGCGACACGACCTGCACGCTGACCGCGACGGCCACGCTGGTGCAGCGCGGCACGCCGAAGACGGTCGGCAAGGGCAAGAAGAAGAAGGTCGTCAAGCCGGTCTCGATCGACCTCGGCCAGCAGAAGGTCGCGATCCCGGCGGGCACCTCGAAGATCGTCCGGCTCGTGATCTCCAAGAGCGCGGCGGCGAAGCTGCGCAAGGCGCTGGCGGGCAAGAAGGGCCTCGACATGACCCTGCAGCTCGACGCGACCGCGGCCGCCGGCCCGCCGACGAGCCAGACGACGCGCATCCTCGCGACGGCGTAACCCTCGACCACCCTCAAGGGGGTCTGACCCCCTAGCGCGCGAAGATCTCGCCGACGATCTCCTCCAGCGCGGCGACCACGGTCTCCACGTCGGCGATCGTCGTCGCCGGGCCCATCAACGCCATGTTGTGGAACGGCGTGAGCATCACGCCGCGGTTGAGCAGCGCCGCGTGGACGAGGTCGTCGAGGAGCGGGTCGATCGCGTCGTGCGCCTCGGCGCCGGTGCGCGCCGCGGTCGGCGTGAAGCCGAACTCCGCGCGCGCGCCCAGGGACACGACGTGCCACGGCGCGCCGTGGCGCGCGAAGACCTCGCGGACGCCGGCGACGTAGCGCTCGCAGGTCATCGTCATCGAGCGGTGCGCGTCCTCGGTGAGGACCTGCTCGAGCGTCGCCCGCGCCGCCGCGAGCGAGAGCGCGTTGCCGGCGAGCGTCCCGCCGACGCCGCCCCAGTCGAGGTAATCGCCTTGGTCGTCGGCCAGCACGCGGTCGCGCAGC